>CAZUGW010000221.1:5652-5862 GCA_964620055.1 uncultured bacterium | reverse complement strand
CGAACGGGTTCGGACGGCGTGGTCTGGTGTTTCTTGTCGTCATATCGCGTCTGCCCCTTCTCGATCTTCATCTTCCTCAGGCCCTTGCGCTCCAGCCGCGCCTCCGCCTCTGTCACGGCGCGCCGCGCTTGCTGCTCCGCCAGTTCTGCACACTTCGGCACCACCCGCTGTAGCCAGGTGCCGCTGGGCAACTCCGGCAGGCGGGAGTCC
>CAZUGW010000221.1:0-5642 GCA_964620055.1 uncultured bacterium | reverse complement strand
ATCGCTCCAGCACTGGCTCCACTTCGTAGAAGCTGCTGTTGAGGTAGCTCCCAAGATCGCGGGCCTTCTCCACCTCGGCCAGCACCTTGTTCACCTCGGCCACTTTCCTGCTCCGGTCATCGAAGTACTGGAACAGCGCCTGCCGTTCAGCTTCACCTAGGCCCAGCAGCTCGCGGAATCGCTCAAGATCGCGCGGGGCCTCCTCCGCGGCTCGGTCCGCCACTCTGACCACGTCTTGTTGCGGCCACGCCCCACCGCGCGCGCCCGCCTGCCCACCGCGCGCGAAGGCGCGCTGGAGTTCCTCCACCTGAGCCCTGATCTCGCCGATCTCCTTGCCTTGCTGGTCAACGGATCTCCCCAGTTCCGCCATCTTCGGGAAGACCATGTCCATCCGGTTGTTCAGCCGCTGCACCGGGTCGCCGCTACCGCCGGATGACGCTTCCCCCTCCGCGCTGGGGGAGCGCGAGCCCGACACGCCGAGCATATCCTTTGCTGATCCCGACCCTCTTCTGCTCGCCGCTGCCGCCTGCTCCAGCTCTTGGCCTACCTTCTTGGACTCCTGTCCAAGGTCAACATACCGGCCATCGTCCGTGCTCTGCTCCACGTCGGAACGACGCGGCCGCCTCGCGTTGGGACGGCGCCATTTGCGAAACCCCAGTCCGGCAATCACCACCGCGACCCCCACCGCTGCCCAAGTGGCTACCGTAGGCCAAGGCATGCCGTCCACGCCATTGGGGTTGCCGCTGCCCCCGCCTGGAGTCCCGCCGCCCTGAGCTTGTCCAGACGCAGACGTCGGGGTGGTGCTCGACGTGCTCTTGTCGCTAGCGTCCTTCTTCGCATTCTTCGGGGCTGTCTTCGCCTTCCCCGTTGGCTTGATGTTGTCGCCGACAGAGGCGGCGACCGCTGGTCCGCACCACGCGAGGCATGCCACCAACGCTGTTACGACTACCGCCAGCTTCACCACGTTCTGACCGCGCATCGTGCTCGTTCTCCCGTATCGGTGAGTCCCGCCCATCCTCACGCGGGTCCCGGCCATCACATTGGGTACTCCGCCTTCTTCACCCCGCCTTCCCACACCGTCAACCGGCCGCCCTCCTCGACGCGCCATTCCACGAGACAGCTCCCCGACGCACCCGGCTGGTCAAGAGAGAAGGCGCACACGCGGTGGTCACGGTCCGCATAGCAGATGCAGACGTGGCAGTCGCCCTGGCTTCCCGGGGGCGGATTCACCGGCACAGAGCCTCCCTCTCGGCCGCTGCCCCGTTCGGCCACCACTCTCCTCGCCGGTGCCGGCCCCGGTCCGTCTGGCAAGGCCAGCGAGATCTCGTAGGGGACGAGGGCGTCATAGCGATAGTCATAGATCAAGCTCGCCCCCTTCGCTACCGCCAACACCGCGTCATCACCCTTCGCGAGAACCACCTTCCGACTGTTGTTCGCCAGCAACCGCCGTGTCAAGGTCTGCTGGATATAGGGGATACGGCTGGTGCCGCCCGTCAGGAAAAGCCAGTTCAGATGCCCCGGGGCGAGTACCGTGACCTTCCCGTCCACTTCGATCTGCACCTGCTGCATACGCCCGATCAGCTCGGCGATGATCGTGTCCAGCGGTTCTGCCAGCACCGCCTCCACATCCCCTTGCGTCAAACGGAGAGGCGATTCGTCCTTGGACACCTGGATGGCACCGAGCGCAGCTGAGTCGGCGGTGCTGACCTCCTCCTTCGCCCCTCGCAGGAACCCCTCGAAGCCCGCGATGTCAAACATCCTGCCGGGTGCCCAGCCGTCGGCGTCGAACTCGAACTCATGTCGGCGCTTCAGCAGGGCCCCTAGCTCCTGCTCGATATGCAGACCCGCAAATTTCACCCCATAGTGGCAGAGCGGCTCGATCCGAAGCCGGCCGCGCTCGAAGTGGACGCGCACGACCGAGATGTCCGTGGTCCCGTGCCCACTGTCGAAAACGCACACGATGTCGCCGTCGGAGAGGCGCAGATCGTGGTACTGTGACCGGTTCGCCAAGAGGTAAACTGCCGCGCAAAGCGGTTCCGTTTCCGTCGAAAGGTCGTCTCTGAATCCGGCGCGTCGCGCCGCTTCAAGTGTGTTCCTGACCTGCAACTCGGCCGCGGGTGTCCCGTTGGCCGCGCCGGCTGTCTCAGTCAGCAGCGGCACTGCGAACACCAGTCGCCGCGGTGTCGCGTGCTCCGGCGGGCTGGTCTCCCGATCAACGGCCCCCTTCAGATGCTGGATATACAGCGTCACCAACTCCACCGGGTCCCGCCCGGTCTTCTGCACGTTCGCGAGCAGCCGCTTCTCCAGATCTCTCGCCGCTTCGCTCAACAGCCGTTCGTCCAACTCACTTGCCATTCCGCTCAACAACAGCTTCACCGCCTCCACCAGAAACCCGACGTGGTGCGTCCGACCTAAGAGGTCGGCCGTCAGCCCAAACTCAGGGTAGCCGCCTGACTCTCGGAAGAGCATGCTCGACGGATGGGTCTCGCGCCCCTCAAACATAATGCACTGCGGTTCCAGGTTGGGCTGAGCCAGGTCGCGATAGTACACTGCGGTCTTATAGGTGCCGAAGTCCACGCCCACCACGTAGCGCACGTCGAAGTCCGGGCGCTGCTCCTGCTCGATCCGGCGCGCCAGCAATACCTCCGCGGTCGTCCCGTCCTCCGCCTCCACGTGCAGCTTCTGGTCCGGAAAGGCCGTCGGCGGCGCGATGACTCGGAAGGTGCGCGTCGCGCGGGCCTCGACCCAGAGGTTGGCGAGTCCCTCCTGAGTGACGATCAGCCCTGTGTTGTCCCGCACCTGGAACCCCGGCGGGGCGGCGATCCGCTTCAATCGCAACGGGCTGTCCCCGACGTTCCAGATCACCAGGTCCCGCTCCACCCGCCGGTCGGAGAACATCAGGATCTCCTGCTCCACCCACAGCTTCCCCGGCCCCTCCAGCCGGATGGGAATCGCCAGATCGCGGCGGCGCTTGCCCTCAGGCTCCCAACTCGTGAGTTGCCGGCTCACCTGTGCGCCGTCCGGCGGCTCGGTGTCGTCGGACACGCACTCCAGGTGGAGCATCGGTTCCGCCGTGGCGCACAATTGCTCCGGGTCGAACTCTAGCACGACCCGCCGGGCGTTCCCGTTCCCCGGGCCGATCCGATCGCTCACCCGACTGCTCCGGCCGTGCTGCAAGACGAACGCGACCCCAGACGTGCCCACGATGGCCAGGCTGAGGTTGAGGTCGGCCGCCCCATCGTTGGCGAAGACCAGTTCCCGCTCGCAGACCACATTGCTCGGAATGCGAACCTCGGCGTCCGCCGGCGCGATCAGATGACCGGTGTGCCAGCCGCACGCCGTGCAGTACCTCTGCTCATTCACCACCGGATGGCTACAGACCCGACAAAGTAGCATCCTGACTCCTTCCTCCGGACGGAGGGCGCCGCCGTCTACGGCCCCGTCGCCGGAGCGGCCTCCTTCGTCAACTGCGAGTAGGCCAAGACGATATCAATCCGCCGGTTCAAGCTCTTCTGATAGGGCGAGTCGTTCGGCGCCACGGGGCGGTATTCCCCATAGCCGGCCGCCACCAGCCTCCCTGGGTCAACGCCCTTCGCCTGGAAGAACTCCACCACGGCCGTGGCGCGGGCGGAAGAGAGCTCCCAGTTGGAGTGGAATTCGGAATTCCAGATGGGGACGTTGTCCGTGTGACCCTCAATGTGAATGGTATCATACCGATTGCCTGTTGCCAAGAGCACCTGGCAGAGGCGCGCCAGCATCTGCTGCCCGCGGTCCTTCAGTTCGGCCCGCCCGCTGTCGAACAGGATGTTGTCGCTGAAATGGATGCGCTGCAAGTTCCCGTCCACCTCCAGGCGCACCTGGCCCTGCTGCAATTCCCCCGGAAACTGGCCCTGCAAGGCCTGCTCCACCGCGGTCTGCCTGGCCTGAAGCTGCCAGAGTTCCAGCGCCTTGCTGCTGTTCAGCGTCCACCCCAGCGCGTAGAACAACAGCACCAGGACCAGGTTGACCGAGAGATCGGCCAACACCACGAACGGGTTCAGTCCCAGCATCGAGAGCGGCGCGCGCCGCATCCGCCTCACCGCGGCCTCCTTCGCGAACCTCCAAACCCGAGTCCGCGCAGCCAGCGGCTCAACGTCCCCTCGCCCGGGTCCTGGCCCGCGGAGCGAACGATCTTCACCCCGGTCTCGCGCCGAACCCCACCGTCCGAATCATACTGACGGGGAGTCTGGGTAGCGGTGGGCCTGGGCGGCGATTGCGGGATCAGTTCCTCTCCATAGTCAACCCGCGCCCTCTCCTCCGACGGCCTGGGGGCCGGGCTGCGCTCGGGCGGCTCCCACCCCATGGGCGGCTGGGCGCCGCGGGAGGAGGCGTACAGCACGCTGTCCAGCCGGTCCGACAGCGTCCCGAGGCTCCGCACCAGATCTCGGCTCGCCGCGGCGAAATGCTCTCCGGCCTCTTTCATCTCCGGCAACTCGAACTTCGGGAGCTCCACCGGCCGCGTCATCGCCTCCGTCACCGTGCGCTGCAACTTCTGCATCGCCTCGGTCAGACCGGCGATCGCCGCGTAGATGGCGCGCTGTTCGGCCAACGTCTGGCGCAAGCTCTCGCTCACCCCGTCGGTCATCACGCGCGCGGTGTCCGAGAACGACCCGGCCATCCCCGCGATCTCCTCCCGATAGACCTCCGGCCCGGAACGCAGCGTCGCCTCCAGGGAAGAAAGGGCCGACAGCAGCGAGTCCTGGGCGGTTCGCACCGCGCCCATCGCCTGCGCCGCCTGGGCCTGATAGTCCTCGATCCGCGCGATCGTCTGGTCCGTGGCCCGCAGCCGCTCCCCCTGATTCGAGGCGAGTTGGGCCAGCTTATCCGAGATGTCGGTGTAGACCCCGGCGATGTCCGCCCGGTGCTGGTCGAGCGTCCCCTGCGCCTCCCGGAGCAGTTCCGTCAGGGAGGCCACGCTTCGGCTGCCGATCTCCAGCGTCCCGGTGACAGTGGCGAGTTCGGCGGAGAAGCGTCTCGCCGTCTCCTCCAGCTTCTCCCCGACACCGCTCATCACCGAGGAGAGATCATCCACCGTCTCCCGCAGTTGCCGCGCCCCGTCCTGCAGCGTGGTGGAGAACACCTGCGCGGCGTGCTCCGGCCGGGCCACTCCGACTTTGGGAAGCACCTCGGTGGTGGTGAAGCTCTCCAGTTCCAGCAGAAACGCGCTCTGCTGATTCGTGAGCCACAGGTTCAGCAGGGAGAGCGCGAGTGTCGCGAGCAATCCCGTCGCGGTGCAGGAGAACGCGGTGCGCATGCTGCGCAACGTGCCGCCCATCGCCCCCATCAACGCCGGGAGCTGATTCAGGCTGGTGATGCTGCGTAACTGCTCGTGCAGCCCCCCCACCGCCGCGGCGAGTCCCCACACCGTCCCAAACAGGCCCAGGAAGATGGCCAGCGAGGCCAGATGCCGCGGCCATTCCCCCAGGAGGGCCATCCGCGCCTCCGCCTGCTCCCGGAGGGCCGCCCCCGCCTCCTCCAGGCCCGCGCAACTTGCCACCCCGCGGAGTCGGCGCGCGATCAGCCCCTCCTCCGGTCCCCGCTTGGCCACATCCGCGGCCACCTCCTGGAGGTCCTGGGGCGTCCCGGCGCGCAGTCGCATCCCC
>CAZUGW010000220.1:257-5878 GCA_964620055.1 uncultured bacterium | reverse complement strand
TGCGGCGACTTTCGCACCGACTGGAACCGGCGCTTTTTCGAAACCCTGCTCCAGCGGCCCTTCGCGCGCGGGCGAATCCGGGACGTCCACCACCTTTCCGTTCACCAGCACGTCGAACAGTTCGGCGGACTCGAGCACCAGGTCCAGCCCGTTCTCGGGGAGGGCAGTGACGCGGAAGGTGAAGCGCAACTCGACGGCGCGGGGCGGGACGGGGCTAGGCTCGGCGTAGCGTACCCAGGGCTGGGCGATCCCGGAGTGCGAGATGTCCAGCAGACCCATCTCCGCGCGAATCTGCTGCTGGGCGACGAAGACGGGCACGGGCTCGGACCACGTCGCGCCAACGAAACGCCACTGGCAGGCGTCGAGGGGCAGGCTGTTTTCCAGAGAGCGACCGACCTCCCAGTCGCCGGAAAGTGCAAGTTCCGTCACTATCTCCTGGGAGCGCGCCCGACGGGAGAGCGGCTTCGCCTTGGGATCGAGCACGAACGCGGCCGACCCGGTGGCCGGGAGGTGGAGGGAGACGACGGTCCTGCCGCCCTCGGCGCGGGCGGGATAGGGGGCGGTGCGGCCGGTCTCCAGGTCCCAGCGCTCCACGCCGCCCTCGCCCGCGAGCGCGACCGTGAGATCATAGCCTGCGTCGCGGCCGCGGTTGGCGAGCATGACGTAGCTCTTGCCCTGGTGCTTCCGCTCCATGTAGATCACATCGGCCACCTGCCGGCCGCTGTCGGAGGTGATGGAGACGCGGCGCGGGAGCGTCGCGCGCAGCGCGTCCTCCAGTTCGCCGCGCTTGGCCGCGAGGTGGAACACGTTCGTGTGAGCGAACAGCTCATCCAGCTCCGGTGCGAGCGCGCCGTCAATACGCGTGGGCCGGCGACGCATGACGAGCACCTTTCCCCCGGCGTCGAGGAAGCGGCGCAACAAGTCCGCGGTGGAACGGAAGAGGGTGTCGCACTCGGGGATGACGACGAGCTTGTAGGCGGCCTGTCCGACGATGAGCTGCTTTCCCTTCACGTCGCCATGGCGCGACATGATGATCTCGTCGCCGAGGTCGAAGTCATAGTGCAGGGCCAGCAGGTGCTCGGCCATCTCCTGGAGATGGTCGCCCGCGCGCTTGCGCGCGGCGCCGTCGTTGGGCGCGCCCCAGCCGGTGGCGATGGTGTGGAGCAGCAACACCTCGCGCACGGGCTCACCGAGGGTGGTGAACATAGTCGCGCGGGCGAAGTAGTCCTCGACCACGGGGAAGTACTTCCACCAGGGCTGGTGATAGAAGAACGTGGGCGGGTAGTCGCGCTTGCGCATTCCCCGGAGGCTGTAGGGGGTGAGGTGCTGGCAGCGGGTGTTGATGCCGAGCACGGTCTGCCAGTCGCCCGACCACTTCTGCGCCTCGAAGGTGAAGTGCCAGCCGGAGACGCCGTAGGTCTCGCTCAGGGTGCGCTTTCGCCCCATCTGATGCGCCACGGAGGAGGCCTGTTTGCAGGTCAACGTCTCGTCAATCTGCTCTTTCAGGATGTCTATGCCGGGGCGCTGCATGGAGGCGAGAGACGGCATCGCCGCGCCGCCCTCCGGGATTTGATTCTCGAACTCCTGCTCGCAGAGCATGTGGCCCGTGAGCTCGAGGCCGTGCTTCTCGCACCACGCGCCGAGCTGGCCCGTGTAGGCCTCCGAGAACAACTCGGTCACCGTGCGCCAGAAGTCGTGCCGCGTCTGGAAGAACACGGGGTCGGTGGAGAACAACTCCGGTAGCCGCGTCATCAGGTCATAGCCGCGCCGCCGCTTGAACTCCAAGGGCAGCCGCCGCGTCCAGGGCACGCGCGCGGCCTCGTACGCGGTACTGATGGCAAAGATGTTCGGCTCGTCGGTGAAGATGCCGGGGATGGTCTGGCCGAACTCCTGGGCGAAGCGCTTGCGGTAGGGCTCGTAGCAGATGCGGAGGAACTCCTTCACGGAATCCGGGTTCATGTTGTCCGCGTAGGGCCGGTCGTTGAACCACCCCGAGGCCAGGCCGAGGCCGATCGTAAACTGCTGCAGCTCCTCACCACTCTTCGGCTTCTCACCTGCGGAGAGCGCGCGGTAGGACACGACGACGCCCTTCTCTTTCCGCACCGCGAAGGAATGGGCACAGCATGCTGTGCCCCTACCCTTCACGCCGGCGGGGGTAAGTTCCAGATACTTGATCCCGAAGTCGGGGTTCTTCTTCACCACCAACCCGCCGCCGAAGCCGCTGGGCCAGCGGTCCTCGTCATAGAGCCAGGCCTGCATCCCGAGCTTCCGCGCCTCGTCCACGGTGGCCGCAATGCACTCCATCCAGCGCTCGCTCATGAACGGCGTGACCAGGCCGATGCGATTGTGCATGAAGAACCCGCCGAGCCCGCCGCGGCGCATCTCGCGCACCTGCCAGCGAAGCTCCTCGGGATCGAGATCATCGTTCCAGGACCAGAAGGGCGCCCCGCGCCACTCCGTGCCGGGGTTGCGGAACTGCTGTTTCAGCGCGTCGGCCATGCTCTACTCTCCCTGGAGATCGTCAACTCAGGGGCGAGTGTTCGCTGGAGAGAGGCGGGAACCTTTGTGCGATAGAGGTTTCGCGGAAGCGCCTACCCCGGCAGGCCGGTGGTCCTGAGCGCTCTTCCCGGGCAACCCAGCAGAGGCAAGACAGCCACCTGCAGGCTCGAAAGGGGGGAAAGCCCTGGGGAAGAAACAAGATTAGGTTATGACTGGCGCGAATGAGACGAGGAGGGAGGGCTGCGCGGGGAAGCAGCCGGGAGTCAGCGACCGGAGAAGAACGCGCGTGACGCTCCTGGTGCTGCTGCTGCTCGCCGCTGGGGTACGCCTGCCGATGCTCCGGATCCACCTCGATCCATCGCCCGATGGCGCGGAATATCTCAATGTCGCGCGGCACATGGCCCGCGGAGAGGGGCCGATTCTCTCCATCAAATCCCAGTTGTTTGACCGGAGACCGGTGGGGCGGAGCACTATCGGCAATCGTGGGCCGCTCTACCCAGCGCTCGTGGCGGTGGGGCTGCGGGTGTTCAGGTCCGCCGATGCCTTGCTTGTGGCGAGGGCGACAAGCTACTTGCTCTCCCTGCTTGGCTGTGCGGTTTGCCTGCTCCTGTTCGTGAGGGTGTTCGGATGGCAGGTGGGGGCGGCTAGTGCGGCGCTAGTCGCACTGAATCCGTGGTCGGTGATATACGGAGTCGAGCCGCTCGCGGATCAACTCGCCTTTGCGGTCAGCGTGAGCGCGCTGGCGTGGCATGCGGCCTACCGCGCGCGGGGGGCGCGGTGGTCGCTCGGGGAGGGCGCGCTGGCTGGCCTGGGGCAACTGGCGAGGCCGACCGGCCTGGTACTGCTCGTGATATTGCTCGCCGGTCACCTGGTGGGGCGGCGATGGCGCGCGGCGGGGTGGTTGATGGTGGGGTTCCTGGTGGTGGCGGCCCCCTATTTCTACGCCAACTGGAGGCAAAATGGGTCGCCGTTCTACTCGGTGTCTGGGCACGACTACGCCGTCGCAGACCACCAGGAGGGGACGTGGCGTGGGTTGGACTGGCTGCCCACCACCCCTGGGCGGTTTGTCGCGCAGCACCCGGCCCTGGTAGCGGAGTTGATCTGGCGAAAGACCCGGGAGAATCTCGCGGTGGTGATGGCGCAGCTCGGACCCCTGCTGCTTCTCCTTCCACTCCTACCTCTGGGGTGGTGGCGACGGGAGCGGGGAGTGACGCTGAGCTACGCCTGCGCAAACCTATTGCTGTACTGCTTCTCCTGGGCGGCGGTGGGGGCGCCCCGCTATCTCCTATCGAGTTACCTCCTCCCTCTCCCTTTCCTGGTGGAGGCGGCGCGATGGCCCCGCTGGAGGCGACTGCACAACATCGGACCGGCGCTCTTGGCCCTTTCAGTGGGGGTCACGGTGGTGAGCTTCACCGCACAGAATGTGGCGCACTACCAGCGACGGTCAGGAGCGGCGCAACGCAGGTCACCGCTGACTGCACTCCGCGCGAACGCGGCCGCGTGGGTGAGGCGCGAGACGGACCCCGACGCGGTAGTGGCGACAAACAACCCGTGGCTGGTGAACTACTTGACCGAGCGGCCGGCCGTGATATGTCCGCGGTTCTCATCCCGCGCCCAGGTTGCCCCGTTCCTGCGGGAGCACGCGGTGAGATCGGTGGTGCTCTTTGTGAGACCGGGTGACGCGCGGTCCCAGTTGCTGGGCTCATCCGAGTTGGCAAAGGTGGTACAAGTGAGCCAAGAGTCGAAGGCTGACGGGTGGGAACTAGTGATCTACCGTGTGACCGCGCCCGATAGATGAGGGCCGTCGGGCGACTCGTGGGGCAGTCCGGCCGAAGATGGAGTCACCAGGGTTCTATTGCGGGAAGATCGGCTCTAGCCCCGCGGCCAGTTCCTTCAGCCGCTCCGTCTCCTCCGGCTCAATCGGGCGGAAGCGCTCGGCGATCTCCACCGCCTGCCAGAAGCAGTGCGGCTCGCCCGGCGGGAGAGCCGCGGTGACGTCGAGGGAGAGCGTCCAGCGCAGGGCGAGCGCGGCGAGTTCCGGGTCCTCCAGCGGCTCGTACCAGGTCTTCTCGTATTTGCGGCCGTCCTTGGGCCAGAAGGTGCGGGCCATGGCTTTGAGCGCGAGGCGACCGGCGCCGGCCTGCTTCGCCGCCTCCATCACCTCCGGGCCGAACTTGCCCTGATGCCAGCACGCGAAGTTGAACGGGAAGAGCACGGAGTCGAAGGGATAGCGGCGCAAGGCCTCCAGCGCGGCCTCGGTGGAGTGCGCGCTGAATCCCAGGAAGCGGGCTCTGCCCTCCTCCTTCGCCTTCACGAAGGTCTCCATCGCCCCGCCGGGAGCGAACACCTTCTCCACGTCCGCGAGGGAGGCCAGGCCGTGGAGCTGATAGACGTCCACGTGGTCAGTGTGCAGCGCGCGGAGCGACTCGTCCAGTTCACGCGCCGAGTCCTCCGCGGTGCGCTCCACGGTCTTGCACGCGAGGAAGCACTGGTCGCGATAGGGCGCGAGCGCGGGGCCGAGGAGATACTGGGAATCCCCGTAAGTCGGCGCGACGTCGAAGTAGCATACCCCGCGATCCACCGCTTCCGAGACGATACGATCGGCCTCGGATTGCGGCAGGCCGGAGATCACGATCCCGCCCAGGCCGACGAGCGACAACTCGGCCCCGGTGCGGCCCAGGGTGCGTCTCAGCATCTTGCCTGCTCCCTTGCGCGCGCTACTTCGGCCGATGGACGATCAACTCGACCTTGCCCGGTTCCTTCGGCGTGCTCAGCAGCGGCACGAAGGTGCGCGGGCAGGTGATCTCGCCGCCGTTGCACTCCACGATGCTATCGCCGACCCTGAGCCCTATCTTCTCGGCCAGGCCGCCGGGAGTCAGCTTGCCGATGATGCAGCCATGCGGGTTGGAGAAATCCACGCCGAAGAGGGCAGAGAGAGCGCTGACGAAGCACCCCTGCCGGTTCGCCGCGTCCACCAAGTCCTGCGGCAGGTCGGCCGTGATCTTCAGCACTTCGTACCCCAGCGCGGCGGTGTCAGGGGCCGGGGCCGCCGGTGCGGGCGCGGGCGTGGCGACCGGTGCGGGCGTGGCGACCGGTGCGGGCGCGGTGGCCGGCGCAGGCGG
>CAZUGW010000220.1:0-247 GCA_964620055.1 uncultured bacterium | reverse complement strand
TCACCTCTCCCTGCTTCTCGATGGAGGACTTGCAGCCAACGGCGAACAGCGCGACGACGACCAAACCTAACAACGCCTTCCGTGTCATGGCTTCCCTCGCGCGGGCGATCTCGCCCAGGGCATTGGTCTTGGAATTCGCCGCGGCGGCGAGATTCCCTTTGTCCTCGCCAAGGCGTTTTCAACGGCGACGGTCGGCGCGGGTCGCGCCGGCCAGCCGGTCCCAGTACTGCGCCCGGGGGTACAGTCG
>CAZUGW010000219.1:5297-5894 GCA_964620055.1 uncultured bacterium | reverse complement strand
GCAGCGCGCTCGGCGAGTTGCACGTTGGCGATAAGGTGAACCTGGAAGCGGACTTGCTGGCGAAACATATTGAGAAACTGCTCGGCGGACGGGCCGAGGATGAGTCGAAGTACCTGCAGTGGTTGGCGGAAACGTAGGGGCACGACATGTCGTGCCCCAGATGGAGTGACGATGTCGAGCGAGAGTTACGAACCCTTGGCTACCGTCGAAGAGGCCATCGCCGATTTTCGGGCGGGCAAGTGCCTCATCATCGTGGATGACGAGGACCGTGAGAACGAGGGCGATCTCACCGTCGCGGCCGAGTTCGCGACGCCCGAGGTGGTCAACTTCATGGCCCGCGACGCGCGGGGGCTGATCTGCGTTCCCATGACGCGCCAGCGTCTCCACGCGCTCGACCTCTACCCCATGGTCACCGAGGAGAGCGCGCTCCACGGCACCGCCTTCACGGTGTCGGTGGACGCGCGGATCGGCACGACGACCGGCATCTCCGCCCACGACCGCGCCGCCACCATCCAGGCCTTGGTTGACCCGGAGACGCGGCATGATGACCTGGCGCGGCCGGGGCACATCTTCCCCCTGGAGGCGAAGGACGGCGGC
>CAZUGW010000219.1:301-5287 GCA_964620055.1 uncultured bacterium | reverse complement strand
GCGCGATGGCGGCGTGCTGGTGCGCGCCGGCCAGACGGAGGCCTCGGTGGACCTGGCCCGTCTCGCGGGACTCTACCCCGCCGCAGTGATCTGCGAGATCATGAACGACGACGGGACCATGGCGCGAATGCCCGACCTGCGCGCGTTCGCCCGCCAGCACGGCGTGCGCATCGTCACCGTCGAGGCGATCATCAACTACCGGCGGCAGCGCGAGAAGCTGGTGCGCCGCGCCGCCACCTCCACCATCCCGACGCGCTTCGGCGTCTTCACCGTGCACGCCTACGAGAGCCTGGTTGACACCAAACCGTATCTCGCCATGACCTATGGCGAGATCGGCCCCGGCCCGACGCTGGTGCGCGTGCATTCCAGTTGTCTCACCGGCGACGTCTTCCACTCCCACCGGTGCGATTGTGGGGAGCAACTGGAGGCGGCGCTGGAGCTGATCGTGAAGGAGGGCGCGGGCGTCTTGCTCTACATTCAGCAGGAAGGTCGCGGGATTGGGCTAATCAACAAGATTCGCGCCTACGCCTTGCAGGAACACGGGCACGACACCGTGGAGGCCAACCACCTGCTCGGGTTCGCGCCGGATATTCGGGACTACGGCATCGGCGCGCAGATTCTCAAGGACCTGGGCCTGGACGAGATCAGGCTGATGACCAATAACCCCGGCAAGGTGGTGGGGCTGGAGGGCATGGGGATTCGCGTGACCGAGCGCCTCCCGTTGGAGATCCCGCCCAACGAGGCGAACCGGAAGTACCTGGATACGAAGCGCGAGAAGATGGGGCATCTGCTGCAAGAGTAGGGGCGACCCGCCGGGTCGCCCGCGTGACAGCTCGGAAAGGACGAAAGAATGGGCAACACTTACGAAGGCAAGCTGCTGGCGGAGGGGCTGCGGTTCGGCCTCGTCGCCGGCCGGTTCAACGAGATGATCGTACGGCGGCTGCTCGGCGGCGCGCTGGACACGATCCTGCGCCATGGCGGGTCGGAGGAGATGATTGACGTGGCCTGGGCGCCGGGCGCGTTCGAGTTGCCTCTGGTGGCCCAGCGCCTGGCCCAGAGTGGGCGCTACGACGCGGTGATCTGCCTCGGCGCGGTGATCCGCGGGGCCACGCCGCATTTCGAGTACGTTGCCTCGGAGGCGGCGAAGGGGATCGCGCAGGTCGGCCTGGCGGCCGGGTTGCCGGTGATCTACGGCGTGCTCACTGCCGATACCATCGAACAGGCCATCGAGCGCGCCGGCACGAAGGCCGGCAACCGCGGCGTGGACGCGGCGGTGGCGGCGATTGAGATGGCGAACCTGCTGCGCGCGCTGCCAGAGAAGAAGGGCAAGTAGCCCCGTGCGCGCGGTGGTCCAGCGCGTCAGCGCGGCGCGGGTGGAGGTGGACGGAGAGACGGTCGGCGAGATCGGCCGGGGGTTCCTGGTCTTGCTCGGCGTGGCGAGGGGCGACACCGCGCGCGAGGCCGAGTGGATGGCGCAAAAGCTCGCGGGCTTGCGCCTCTTTGAGGACCAGGACGGCAAGATTAACCTGGGGTTGGAGGAGGTGGGCGGCGCGATCTTGATGGTGAGCCAGTTCACCCTCCTCGGCGACTGCCGCAAGGGCCGCCGGCCAAGCTTCACCGAGGCCGCCCCGCCGGAGGAAGCCGACCGGCTCTATCAACTGGTCGTGGGTAGGATGAGGACGAACGGCGTGCGCGTCGAAACCGGCGTGTTTCAGGCGCACATGCAGGTGCATCTTACGAATGACGGGCCGGTGACGTTGCTGTTGGACACAAGCGCGGGGCAGGAGACCGCCTCCGCGGGTGAGAAGAATGGGTAGGACAGCGTAAGGAGCCAGTACTGTGTATAGCACGAAAGTCATGGAGCATTTCCGCGATCCGCACAACGTCGGGTACATCGAGGACGCCGACGGGGTGGGCAAGGTCGGCAACCCGGTGTGTGGCGATATCATGGAGTTGACGATCAGGGTGGAGGGCAACGTCATCACCGACGCCAAGTTCCGCACGTTCGGGTGCGGGGCGGCCATCGCCACCAGCAGCATGGTCACCGACATGGTCATGGGCAAGACCATTGAGGAGGCGCTCGCCATCTCGAACGCGGCGGTGGCCGAGGCCCTGGGCGGGCTGCCCAGCGTGAAGATGCACTGCTCGGTGCTCGCCGAGCAAGCGCTCAAGTCCGCCATCGAGGACTACTATAGCCGCAAGAGCGGCGGGGCCGGGAATGAGCCGGTGAACACGCCCGCCATGGGAACGTGCCCGAGCGGGAGTTGTCCGGGGGCGTCGGAGGGGTAGGGACGGCCCGCGTCCGTCAGCGTCGCACTTGACATCTGACCCCAAAAAGGGGACAATTGTCCTCAAAATGAGGACAACGATGATCGAGGCGCTACTCCCGAGAACGCGACGGAACGTCCTGGCTCTGCTCTTCGGCCACCCCGACGAGGCCTTCTATCTTCGCCAGGTGGTGCGCGCGACAGGCAGCGGTCGGGGCGCGGTGGCGAGGGAACTGGGCGGGTTGGCGGACGCCGGGATTGTCACGCGCGAGCGCAGGGGCAGCAACACTTACTACCAGGCCAACCCGACCTGCCCGTTATTTCCTGAACTGAAGAGCATGATGCTCAAGACCGCAGGGCTGGCGGACGTGGTCCGGGCTGCGCTCTCGGAGGTGAAGGGAGTCCGCTCGGCGTTCGTCTTCGGCAGCATGGCCAGGGGGACGCAGGATGTGAGAAGCGACGTGGACGTGCTGATAGTGGGAGGGGCGTCGTTCGCCGATCTCGTGAGGGCGTTGCGGCCGGCTCAAGACCGTCTCGGCCGGGAGATCACCCCCACGCTCTACACGCCGGAGGAGTTCGCACAGAAGGTCGAGGCGCGACACCCCTTCCTGATGCGGGTGCTGGAGGAACCGAAGATCATGCTGGTGGGAGATGCCGGTGAGATTGAGCGACTGGGTCGGTCAGCATCGTAGCGAGGTGATCGAGGCCGCGCCCACCCCCGCCGCCATTGGGGCGCTGCTCGCGGTGCTGGACCGCGAGATCCGGGATGCAGCGGGGGTCCCGTCCGACGACGGGAGGCTGGAACATGCTTTCGGGGCCTGCCTCGCCGTTGGCAGGGCCGCCCTGGCGGCTTCCGGATACCGGCTGCGGTCCGGGGCGAGTGGACACCACTATCTTGCGCTCGAATCGCTGATCTTCACGCTCGGAATCTCCGCAGAGGAACTCGATCAGCTCCAGACCTATCGCCGTATGCGCTCCCGCGCCATGTATGAGCAGGTAGGCATAGTCACGGCCACGGAGGCGCGGACTACGCTCGCGACCGCGCGCCGCCTGCAAGAGAGGTTGCTGACCTGGATGGCGCTGGAGCATCCGAGCCTGCTAGGAGACTCGCGCGGCGAGCACGCGTGACCGTCAATCGGGCGGACGCTGCCGCTCCGGCGCGGTCGCTCGCCAAACGAAAAGAGGCTGAATGGGGTTTGACATGCACTCCGCGATAGGGTATAGTACCTTCAGCCTCCGCGCACGACCTGTTCGATCGGCTCGCGAAGTTTCGGTTCGCATTGCGTGGCGGAGGGAATATTTCAGAGCAAGTCACCTCGGCAGCTAGCAGGGCGTCCGGCGACCATGGCTTCCTCTAGTATGTGAGGCGAACACGATCTTCGACGAACTCGGAATTTCCCCGCACCTCCTGACGGCGATCCGCCGGCTGGACTTCACCGAACCGACCCCTGTGCAGCGAGAGGTCATCCCTCTCGCTCTCTCCGGCCGCGACGTCATCGCCACTGCCGAAACCGGCAGCGGCAAGACCTTGGCCTTCCTCGTCCCGATGCTACAGCGTCTCCACGGCGGCCCCAAGAGCCGCACCCGCGCGCTCGTCCTGTCTCCCACCCGCGAGATCACGTCCCAGACTCTGGCGCACTTGCAGGCGCTGCGCGCGCAGGGAGATCTGCGCGCCGCCGCCGTGTACGGGGGCGTGGGCATGGCCGACCAGCGCGAGGCGTTGCGCACCGGTTGTGAGATCGTGATCGCCACCCCCGGCCGTCTCCTCGACCACGCGCGACGCGGCGCCGCCAAGCTCAGTGCCGTCGAGATGCTGGTGGTGGACGAGGCGGACCGAATGATGGACCTGGGTTTCTTCCCCGACCTGAAGCGCATTCTGGCGATGCTCCCGAGGCAGCGTCAGTCTCTCCTGTTCTCGGCGACGATGCCGATCCCCGTGTTGGAAATGGCGTACGAGCACATTCTACGCGATCCGGTGCACGTCGAGATCGGCCTTCCCTCGACGCCTCCTTCCACCATCTCCCAGTCCCTCTACGTCGTGGCTTCAGAGCGAAAGGCCGGGTTGCTGGTCGAGTTGTTGCGACAGGAGGAGATGGAGAGCGTACTCGTGTTTACCCGGACGCGCTATCGAGCCGACCGGCTGGCCCGGCACCTGCGGGCCTCCCAGGTCCGGACAGAGTGTATCCACGGGGATCGCAGCCAGAGCCAGCGCGAGAGCGCGCTGTACGCCTTCCGGCAGCACAAGGTGCGTGTGCTGGTGGCTACCGATGTAGCCGCACGGGGTCTCGACGTTGACGGCGTGACGCATGTGGTGAATTTCGATGTGCCTCCCGTCGCGGTGGATTACCTGCATCGCATCGGGCGCACGGCGCGCGCCGGGGCGGCGGGGGACGCAGTTACCCTGGCGAGCCGAGAGGAACACGCCGCGATTGCGGGAATTGAGCGAACGCTGGGCCACCCCCTCCGCCGTGTGGTGATGGCGGGGGTGACCGAGGTGGAAGTGATTCCGCCAGCGCCCGTCCACCTCAGCGCGCTGCACCGGGGGCGGGGCCGGTCGTTGAGCCGGGGCCGCCGGCGCTGAGGCGGCCGAGAATTGTGTATTGGTGCGCGCCCGGTAATGGGCCGCGCTTGGTATGATACTCATAGCTGTCGGCAGAAGGCCGGCAGGAAGGAAAGAACATGGCTAGGTTGTTTCGTGCTGTTCGGAAGTTTGTTGCGG
>CAZUGW010000219.1:0-291 GCA_964620055.1 uncultured bacterium | reverse complement strand
TGGCTAAGAGTCTGTACGTAGGAAACCTGCCGTACTCCGTCACGGAGAATGATCTGAAGGATCTGTTCGCCGCCTTCGATCCCATCTCGGTGCGGCTGATTGGGGACAAGGGCTTCGGCTTCGTGGACGTCCCCGAGGAGAAGGCGGCCGACGCGATCGCGGCCGTGAACGGCAAGGAAATCGGCGGACGCCAGATCGTCGTGAACGAGGCGCGGCCGAAGACCGACCGCGGAGGCGGAGAGCGCCGCGGTGGCGACGATCAAGCTCCTGGCCTTCGATCTGGCCGCCCTC
>CAZUGW010000218.1:0-5947 GCA_964620055.1 uncultured bacterium | reverse complement strand
GCGACCGATCATACCTGTGCCGTTCTCGCCGCTGGAGATCGCGCTGTGGATTGCCGCCTGCGGCGCTCTGGTGTTCGCGGCGTCCAGCATCACGCGTGGGTGGCGCGAGATGCCGGAGCGAGTGCCGACGCATTTCGGCCTTGATGGGATGCCGGATGGGTACGGCAAGAAGGCTGTGCTGCTTCTGCCGTTGATCATCATGGCTGTGTTCGCGGCTGTCCTTGCCGCCATGAGCCGCTATCCGTGGACGTTCAACTACCCCTGGACGATCACTACAGAGAACGCGGAACGGCTGTATCATAACTCGAAGCTGTCCATGGCCCTGATCGTAGCCGAGCTTGCCTGGGCCGTCGCGTACCTGGAATGGAGAGCGGTGCGCGTGGCAACCGGGAGGGCCTCCGGTCTGCCGATGTGGTTCGTAGTGGCGCTGCTGGTGGTCCCAATGGCAACGATCGTGATCTCACTGATGCTTGGGTCGCGAGTGGCCTAGGCGAGCGGCGCGGCCGCGACGCGATGAGGGAACGGCATGAGCATCGAAGTCCGCGAACTCGGCCCCGAATGTCTGGAGCAGTACGCGGAGGTGCCGATTCGGTTCCGCGTGGGGTCCATCCTGCGTGTCGAGGAAGTGGATCGCGGACTCGGCGGCCTGCTATTGCGCGAGGAGCCGGTGGCCGAGCCGTACCTCAGGGACTACGACGCGGAGGATGACGAGCCTCTCGCGCGGTGGAGAAAGCGGTTCGATGTCTCAAACTGGGGGTTCTTCCTCGCTTTCGATGGAACGCGCCCGGTCGGCGGGGCCACGGTGGCGTACCGCACTCCCAACGTCTGGATGCTCGACGGCCGGGACGACCTTGCCGTGCTCTGGGACCTCCGCGTTCATCCCGACTACCGCGGCCAGGGAGTCGGAACGGGGCTCTTCCAGCGCGTCGTGGACTGGGCGCGAGCGCGCGACTGCCGCCAACTCAAGATCGAGACGCAGAACATCAACGTCCGCGCCTGCCGCTTCTATGCCGCTATGGGATGCCATCTCGGCGCGATCAATCGTTACGGATACCAGGACCCCCGCGTCGCCGGCGAGGTGATGCTGTTCTGGTATCTCGATCTCTAACACCACTACCCCCACTCTGACTGAGGGGCGGTTTGCGCGTGTTGTCTTGGTCGGTACGCTTTCTGCGCGCGAACCAATCACGCTTCTCTCGCATGGCCAAGGCGATCGGTCTCGACGTGGACACGATCTCGGCCGCGGAGGCGCGCATGGAGAACGACATTCCCGTCGAACACTCCCGCTGGGAGGCGAAGTATCGGGCGATCTATGAGGCCGGGTGCCGGTTCGCGTCTCAGCCGGAGGGGGGGCAGCACGACCACTATCTAGCTTTCCTTGAAGTCCAGCCCCGCGGTCGGCTGATTGACTTCGGCTGCGGCGAGGGGCACTACGCGGCGATGGCGGCGGAGAGGGGCTACAAGGTGCTCGGCGTGGACGCGGCTCCGTCGGCGATCACCCGGGCGCGGGAGGCGCACGCGGGGGTCGAGTTCATGCTGGCTGATGTCTGCGATTTATCCGGCCTCCCCAACGCGTCGTTCGAGCTCGGCGTTGACCTCGGCTGCCTGCACATGTTCCGAGACGATGACGACGCGATTCGCTACCTCACCGAGGCCTCTCGCGTGCTGAAGCCGGGTGCGCCGCTCTTCCTCCAGGAGCGCGTCTCGGCGGAGGAGGCCGAGGCCTGGTTCCCCCATTCCGAACTGGTACCGTGGTGGCGGGAGCGCACCACGGGCGACCCGCCGGACATGGCTACCAGCACCTACATGGGAGAGGGGCGAACCATCGAGGTGACGTACCCGATCATCGCGGCGGCCCTGCGCGACCTGCGGGAGCACGTGACTTTGCTCACGCGCGCGGGGTTCGCGGTGGAGCAGGCGCGGGTGGTGACACCGGGGGTGAACGCGCCGTTCGAAGCGGTGCTACTAGCGCGAAAGTAGGGGCACGGCCTGGCCGTGCCCCTACCAGACGTCAGGTTGGAAACGCGTACCCTACTTCACGATAGCAATGCGCACTTCCCGCGCCACCTGATTGTTGATCACGATGCGCAGGCTCCACACGCCCAGCGTGAGGTCCTTGAGAGAGTAGCCGTAGGTGTTGGTGAGGGTGTCGTACTTGAAGGTGTTGTTCTTGCCCGGGGCGGCGTAGGAACCCACGACGCCGTTCGTCACCTTGGCGACATAGAGCTTTGCGCTCGCGTTCTTGACGTAGCTGCCGTCGGGCGCGAGGAGTTGGAACTTCACCGGCACCGCGTTGCGCTGCTTGAAGACCGAGCTGCCGTCCGCGTTGATGGGAACGAGCGGCCCGATGATGCGCAGCCCATAGCTCAGGCCGAAGGGCGAGAGGCTGTAGCACCGGCCGGTGATGAGGTTGTTCGTCGTGTCCACCGGGCGGACGGTGATGTCCACCCAGGCGGCGCCGTCCCAGTGCATCAGGGAGAGCGCTTGTTCCTCCGCGAGCGTCATACCCGTGTCGTCATAGTGGATGCTCACGGTGATGGGTCCGCTGAACGCGGCGGTGGTGCTGATCTCGTAGTAGTCCTGCATGAACTCGAACCCGGCCGGGTCGGGCGCGGGCGGCTCGTTGAAGACGGTGATGCTGGTGGAGCCGGTCCCGGTGACGCTGCCGAAGCTCACCGTAGTGTCGCCCTTGGTGACCGACGCCGTCCCGCCCGCCGCGGTGTTGGGCGCCCACCAAGAGACGTAGCTGTCGTACGAGTAGTCATAGGTGAGCCGGGTTGGTGTCCCAGTGCCGTCTGCGTTCATCATCCACAGTTCCGGCCCGGTGCTGAATTCACCCCAGCCCGGCAGATCGGCCGGAGCCAGGTGATGGCCTGAGTTGAACACGATCTTCGTGCCATCGGGCGACCACTGCGGCAGGTGGGTCGCCGCACAGCAGATCGCCTCGGGCGGAGACAGGAACACGGGCTTCATCATCCCGCCGTCGCGAGAGATCACACCCACGCCCTGGATCCAGCTGCCCAGGCCGTCGTTGGCGCTGAAGATGGTGGCGATCGCTTTCCCATCCGGCTTCCAGGCGGTCTCCCATCCGATCCAGTCCACCGTATAGCCGGGATAGCCGTCCACTCCGGTGGCGACCAGAGCATGATCGTCGGTCCCGTCGTACCGGATCAGCCACAGCCAGTCGCCGCCGGAGGAGGCCTTGCCATAGGCCAACCACATCCCGTCTGCCGACCAGACCGGCCAGCGCTCACGGTATTGCTCACTGGCCACCAGCGGATGGGCGTTCGTGCCATCGTCGTTGGCGATCCAGATGTCAACGTTGCCCCAGGGCCAGGTGTAGGCGTTGGGCGGACCCCAGACGGTGTAGACCACGCGATGCCCGTCGGGCGCCCAGCGGCAATCCCCGCCCGAAATGCCCGGGATCTGCGACGGCGGATTGCCGTCGAACTTGTTCACCCACACGCCGCCGCTCATGGAGTACATGAGCTTGGCTCCGTCCGGCGACCACTCCGGGCAACTCGCCCAGTCAGGATAGGCCGCGCCCACGGGTCCCAGCCACGCGCGCGTCGCGGGATCGGTGTTGTATTCCATAATCGAGGAAGTCCCGAAGAGGGGGCCGCCCTGCTCCCGAGGCACCGAATTGTCGCCCCAGAAGTGAACCATGTAGGCGATCCTGCCCGGCAGCGTCGGCAAGGTCGGCCAGGCCTCGTAGACTGTGAACCGGCCGCCGGTGAACTGACCGTTGGTCATGCACACCCGCGGGTCTGGGTCGCCGGAGTTGATAGGGCTGTACGACTCGATCTTCCAGAGATAGGTATGCCCGGCCTTCAGCGGCTCTACCGGATCGGGCTGGTCGAACCGATACAGGCACGACAGACTACTGCCCACCGGGGCCGACCAGACCTGGCCCCACGTGCCCTCTTCCTCGACGTGGATCTTGTAGCACGATCCGGGCGTCCCGGCCGTCCACGCGAATGTCGGACGTGTGTCGGAGATCACGCTGTCCATTACGGGAGCGGTCAACGTCGGGCGCGTCTCCGAAACCGCAGGTGCGGCCACGGTGGTGAGGCCGTCGGAACCGTCGTTGGCATACACCGTCACGGTATACGCCCCGGCCGCAGGCGCAGCCAGCAGGCCCCATTCCGACCACTCGCAGCCGATGGTATTGCCATCTATCTGCCATCCCTGGCCGCCGGCGATGGAGATGTCGTGGATGCCGCCGGCCGAATCGGTAATCCTTACGTTTTGGATATCCCCCGCTCCCTCCGCGTCGCTCGCCGTCACCACCACTTTCTGATGGTAGTTCGCCCAGTCCAGGGCCTCGGTGTCCCGGCCGCGGTCAATCCAGACGCTCTGGATCGCCGGGGCCGCCGCCTGGGCCACAGTTGCCATGACCAGCAGCAGCGCCACGGGGACCAGCAGCAACAGTGCGCCTCGCCTCATCTGCACCTACCTCCTCGCTCAGGCCTGATGCCAGGTTGGGTGACTTTATGGGACGCACCTTAGACGACCAGGGAGGTTTCACCTTCTTCGTCGTGACATTTGGCGGTGTTTCGGGACAGCGCTCGGAGGGCGGGCGCAAGGAGCGGCCCGGCGGCGGCGAAGCAAGGGCCGGCGAGTTAGCTTGCTGCATGAAGAGGTGGGGCCGATGCTTTGCCACAAGTCGTGTCGCGGGGCGGCGGGGTGGCTGACCCTGGTGGTGATCGCCGGGCTGATCGCGCTGGGAATGGCGGGGTACGCGTTGGTGGTGCTGACACGGATGGGCGGTCACCTGGCGGCCGTGGACAAGGGTCTGACCAACCTGACACAACTCACCGGGCAACTGGAGCAGATGAACCGCAAGCTGGACAGCTTGCCGCAGATGGCGACGGGGTTGGGCGAGATGAAGGCGTCGCTGGGGAAGGTCAACACGAACCTGGTCTCCCTGCCGCGCGTGGAAAGCCAGATCAGGCTCACCAATAAGCAATTGCTGCTCACGAACTCCAAGCTGACCACCACCAACGATCGCCTGGCCCTGACGAACGCGGACCTGCGCGTGATGAAAACCACGCTCGGGGCGATGCGGACGCAGTTGGCCGACCTGCCGCGGATGCGGGGCGATCTGGCCGGGACCAACAGTCTCCTGCAGCAGACCAACGCGGGGCTGGGCGAGATGCAGCGGTCGCTCACGGTGATGCAGGGCGACATCGCGGCCCTACCCGGGAAGCTGGAGAGCCTGCCCACGCTGGCGGGCAAGCTGGACAGCACCAATCAGCAGTTGGCGGAGACGAACGGCTCCATCAAGCAGATGGTGGGCACGCTCGGGACGATGCAAGGCACGCTCGATCAGATGGTGCAGACCACCGGGGAGATGCGCAACGAACTCAAGGCCCTGCCGAAGAAAGCGGCGGTGGGGGGCGGGCTGCTGGCGCTGATCCTCGCACTTCGCTAACGCCGACCGAGGAGGCGCATGGCGTGGTTGTAGAGCGGGAGATTGTCCCAGGGCGAGCCGGGAAGGCGCAGGGCCGTGCGGAGGCGCATGGCGAGCGCGACGGAGGGGCGCTGGATCGTCTCCAGCAAGTCCATCCGGGAGCGCACCGGCGAGGCGTCGAGCAACTCCAGGATGCGCTCAGTGGTGAGGCACGGGGAGCGATAGAACACCGGGTAGGAGAGATCGGTGTCCGCGGTGATGCTTCCCTCGGCCTGGGCAATCCGCGCCACCTCGGTGCGCGGGTAGATGCGCACCCCGACGGTGCAGATGATCCGATCCTGGGGGCCGAAGGCGGTCTCCATGAAGCGCAACGTCTCCCGCACCGTCTCCTCGGTCTCCCCCGGCGCGCCGAACAGGAAGGCCCACAGGGTGGACAGGCCTGCCTCCCGCGCCCAGGCCGCGGCGTGGGCGACCTGCTCGGCGGTGAACCCCTTGCGCATTGCGTTCAGCATCGCCTCCGAGCCGCTCTCGGCC
>CAZUGW010000217.1:0-5993 GCA_964620055.1 uncultured bacterium | reverse complement strand
GCTCTCCGCCATCGAAATCCGCGAGGTGGCCGAGCCCTACATCCGGCGGCGCGCCATCCGCCACCTGGAGAAGGGCCGCGCGGTGATCTTCGCCGCCGGCACGGGCAATCCGTATTTCACCACCGACACGGGCGCCGCGCTGCGCGCGGCCGAGATCGGCGCCCAGGCCTTGCTCAAGGCCACCACCGTGGACGGAATCTACGAGCGCGACCCGAAGCAGGACCCGACCGCGAAGAAGATTGACAAACTCACCTACCGCGAGGCGTTGCGCCCGGAGATCGCGGTGATGGACGCCACTGCCATCTCCCTGAGCATGGACACGAAGATCCCCGTGATCGTCTTCGACCTGCTCACCCCCGGAAACATCAAGCGCGTCCTGCTCGGCGAGAGCATCGGCAGCATCATTAACTAAGTAAAAAGTAAAAAGGCAAAAGGGGAAGGCCTGGGTGAGAGAGCAGGGAGGGGAAGCGGTCACAACGGAGGCGAAGCCACGCGATATCAGAGAGCGGACGTTTGAGTTGCGATTGCTTCGGCACGGGAGTGCCGAAGCCGGAGGAGGTCCCATGCAGCGGGACTTCGGCACTGCCGTGCCGAAGCAATCTGAACTCATGACCGAAGCCCGAGAGATTGCCAAGGTCATCGGCGCCATCATCGTCAATACCAAGTCGCGCCGCGACGGATAAAGAGGATCTTGCTTCTCGCCTTGCGGTTTCTGGTTTTGCCTTTTTACTTTTTACTTTTTACTTCTGGAGTTCAGCATGGCCACAGAAGAAGTCGCCCAACTCATCAAGGACGCCGACCAGCACATGGTGCAGGCGCTGGAGGCGCTCCGGCGCGAGTACTCCCTGATCCGCACCGGTCGCGCCAATCCCGCGATCTTGGACCGCGTCACCATCGAATACTACGGCAACCAGGCCCCTATCAAGCAGGTGGCCACCATCGCCGCTCCCGAGCCCCGGCTGCTCACATCACGCCCTGGGAGAAGGCCGTCATCAAGAAGATCATTGACGCCATCACCAGTTCCGACCTCGGGCTGAATCCGGTGAGCGACGGTAATCTCCTCCGCGTGCCCCTCCCGCAACTCACCACCGAGCGCCGCAAGGACCTGGCCAAGCTCGTCGCGAAGAAATCTGAGGAATGTCGCATCTCCGTCCGCAACCTCCGCCGCGATGTCATCGAGAAGCTGCGCGCGCGGGAGAAGGACGGGGCCATCTCCGAGGATGATCTGCGCCGCCATCAGGAGCAGGTGCAGAAGATCACCGACGCGCACATCGAGCAGATCGCGGTGGTCGAGAAGGCGAAAGAGCGAGAGGTGATGGAGGGGTGAGCCGGCCCTGCTTCCTCGGCCAGCCGTTGGAGGAGGCAATGCGACTGCTCGCCGCTGCCGACGTGACGGAGGTCGAGGTGACGGAGACCGCCCCTCCGAGATCCCGGCAACTGGCGGGGCCGCGGCGGGTGGTGCGGCAGAGGGATATCGCGCAGGGGGTGAGCCTGGTGGTGACGGCGACGGTTCCCTCGCCCCAAGGAGAGGACTCCCACGACTGACGTGGAGGCGCAACAACTGAGTGAGGCCGAACTCCTCGCCAGCCTGGACCTGGCCCGTCTGCCGCGACACGTCGCGGTGATCATGGACGGGAACGGGCGCTGGGCGCGATCGCGGGGGTTGCCGCGCGTCGAGGGCCACCGCGCCAGCATGCAGAGCATCCGGGAGGCGGTGGAGGCGTGCAACGATATCGGAGTAGGGTTTCTCACCCTCTACGCCTTCTCCACCGAGAACTGGTCTCGCCCCGAGGAAGAAGTGGCCGCGCTGATGGTGCTGATTGATCACAGCGTGCGCGCCCAGGTGCCGGAGTTGCACGAGAAGAACGTGCGCGTGAGGCACTTCGGCCGGCGCGAGGGACTCCCGGAGGCGCTACTCAAGACGCTCGATGACTCGGCGCGCAAGACCGCGGACAACACCGGGCTGACGCTCCAGCTCGCCATCAACTACGGCGGCCGCCAGGAGATCGTGGACGCGGCGAAGGCCCTCGCGCGGGACGCGGCGACGGGGGCGCTGGCGCCCGACGCGGTCACCGAGGAGGAATTCGTGAGTCGGTTGTACCGGCCGGAGACCCCCGACCCGGACCTGCTCGTCCGAACCGGGGGCGACCTGCGGGTGTCGAACTATATGCTGTGGGAGATCGCCTACGCGGAGATCTACGTCACACAGACGCTGTGGCCCGATTTCCGCAAGCGACACATCTATGAAGCGCTGGCCGACTACCAACGCCGGCAGCGTCGCTTTGGGGGAGTGGAAAATGTCGCGTAGCTACCTGATCAAACTGGCGATTAGCCTTCCTCTGCTGGTGGTACTGATCCTGGCGGACACGGTCACCGTCTTGCAGGAGCTACCCCTGCTCCTGATCGCGGTCGGCCTCGCGCTGTTGGCGAGCGAGCCGCTCCGCGTCAAACTGATGAGCAAGGGCAGGGCGGGGGTCGCGATGCTCCCGTTCATGGGTGCGACATTGGTGCTCCTGCTGGTGTATTGCTGGCGCCAGGACCCGGCCCAGGCAATCCTGCTGGTGATCACCATCGCCCTGGTGTTCGACATTCTGCTGGTGGCCCTCGCCGCCATCGGCGAGGTCACAAAGCGAGGTCTGATCGGCTTGCTGGAGTTCAGTGGATTGACAGTGTTCGGCCTGGTGATGGGCGCGGTGATTTCGCTGCTCCTCGTGCTCCCCGGGCATGTCGGAGGCGTCGGCCTGGCGGGGCGCTGAATGAGCCTGACGAAACGCATCGCCGTCCTCGGCTCTACGGGGTCCATCGGCCGCCAGACGCTCGACGTCGTCTCCCTCTTCCCCGACCGCTTCCGCATCGCCGCGCTGGCCTGCCACCGCTCCGCGGAGGAGGTGATCGCGCAGGCCCGACAGCATCGGCCGACCCTGGTCGGAGTCGTGGATGAGCAGGCCGCGCAGCAGGTGTCCGACGCGCTCGCGCCCGAGGGTATCGCGGTATTCTCAGGCCCCGACGCGCTGACACAGTGCGCCCTGACGCCCGAGGCCGACTTCGTGATGGCCGCCGCCACTGGGATCGCAGGGCTGCCCGCGGTATGGGCGGCGGTGCAGGCCGGGCGGACGGTGGCCTTGGCGAACAAGGAGCCGCTCGTGGTCGCCGGCCATCTCATCACCGCCGAGGCGGCGCGCACCGGGGCGCGACTCCTGCCCGTGGACAGCGAGCACTCCGCCATCTTCCAGACCCTGCTCGGCCAGGACCGCGCCGCCGTCCGGCGCGTCGTCCTCACCGCCTCCGGCGGGGCCTTTCGCGACCTATCGCCGGAGGAACTGGAGCACGTGACGCCGGAACAGGCCCTCGCCCATCCCACCTGGCGGATGGGGCCGAAGGTGACGGTGGATTCCGCGACGCTGATGAACAAGGGACTGGAACTGATCGAGGCGCGCTGGCTCTTCGGCCTCGCGTCGGAGCAGCTCGACGTGGTCTTACATCCCGAGAGCATCGTGCACAGCCTGGTGGACTTCGTGGACGGCTCGGTGCTGGCGCACCTGGCGCGCCCGGACATGCGGCTGCCCATTCAATACGCGCTGAGCTACCCGGAGCGCCTCCCCCGCCCCGAGCCTCCGCTCGATCTCGCCGCCCTGGGCGCGCTGCACTTCCGACCGCTCGATCTCGCGCGGTGGCCGACCCTCGGGCTGGCGCGACGTGTGCTGGAACGCGGCGGAACGTCCGGCGCGGCCCTCAACGCCGCGGATGAAGTGGCGGTGGAGTGGTTCCTGGCGGGTAAAATACGTTTCACGCAGATCCCGCGCCTCATTGCAGAGGTGCTGGACAGGCACGACGTGTCGGCCGGCGAATCAGTAGAGGCGTTGCTGGCGGTGGACCGCGACGTGCGGGACAGGCTGGCGAAAGAGCACTCGAGATGGATGGGCTGATAACACCACTCCTCTTGGCGGTGACGCCGCACCCAGGCTTCCTGGGGGACCTCGGACCCAGGCTGCTGCGGTGGGTCGCGATCGCGCTCGCCTTCGGGGTGACGGTGTTCGTCCACGAACTGGGGCACTTTCTCACCGCTCGCGCCACGGGCATGGCCGTCTACGAGTTCTCCATCGGCTTCGGCCGGCCGCTGCTGTTCTGGTTCAAGCGCGGCGACACGCAATACTCGTTCCGCTTCTGGCCGTTCCTCAGCTACGTCCGCATCGCGGGGATGGAGCCCGAGGAGGATCATCCCCAGGGCTACGACAAGAAGCCGCGCTGGGCCCAGGCCATCGTGCTCGTGACCGGCTGCCTGATGAACTTCCTCCTCGCCGTGGGCATCTTCATGGTGATCGGGCTGGCCTTCGGAAAGCCGGTGGCGGTGAATGCCGTGGACGAAGTCGTTCCGAAGTCCCCCGCCGCCTTGGTCGGCCTGCGAAGCGGAGACCGACTCGTGGGGGTGAACGGTCGGACGCTCTCCCTGGCCAAGCTCCGGGAGGCGATCCAGGCCAGCCCCGCGAAGCCGCTCACGCTCGAGGTGGAGCGCGACGGCGCGCGTCTCTCCATTTCGGTCACGCCCCGACGCGATCTGGTCTATGACATCCACGGGATCAGTATCACGCAGCGTCCCATCGGGCTGATCGGCATCATCTTCGCCACCCGGGTGCAGCGCATCGGCGCGGTGGAGTCTATCACCTCTGGATTCCTGGACACGTACGATACGATCCGCCTCCAGATCGCGGGACTGGTGGGGATGGTCCGTCGGAAGGTCCCCGCGGACCTGATGGGTCCAGTGGGAATCGTGCAGCAACTCTACACCCAGGCGCAAGAGGATTGGCTGCGCTTCCTCAATATGGCCGCGCTGCTCACCGTCGGCGTCGGGTTCCTCAACCTCCTGCCCATCCCGCCCCTGGACGGCAGCCGCCTCGTCATCGTCGCCTACGAGGCCATCCGCCGCAAGCCCGTGGACAAGCAGAAAGAACGCCTCGTCCACCTCGTGGGAATGGCCGTGCTCCTGCTCTTCGTCCTCTTCATCACCTACAAGGACATCGTCCGCATCGTGAAGTCGAGCGGCGGATAGGACGGCTTCGCAGGTTCTTCATCAGGGGCCGCGGGGCGCGCCTGACCCGCCGGGCCCGCACCGCGTCAAGCACATCTTGCTCGCGCAGGCCGCGCTCTTTGGCGAACTGCTCCGCCCACTCCCGCAACTCCTGCCGCTGCTGCTCCCCCCAGCGGTGCGACATAGTCCGCAGCCAGGCGTCTATCACCTCCCGCTTGAACCGGATCGCCTTGCCGATCTTCACCCCCGGCAGGTCTCCTCGCCGGAAACGCCGGTAAATGGTCTGCGGGTCGAGCTTCAGATACTCCGCCAACTCCTCAACCGTCATCACCTCAGGCGGCATGGGCTGTTCTCACTTTCCTATACTCTACTGTACTCTACTATACCCTGGAAAGCAATAATGTCGTCATCTGCCATGCTCCGGTGTACTCCTACCGGCCCTTGCTTCGTGCCTTCGTGCCTTTGTGTTGGAGCGCCGCTGCCCTCTTGATCGGCCCCACATACTTCGTGCTCGCCACCACGTCATCGAACCACACCCGGTTGATTGGATTCGGGTTGGCCACGTTGTTCTGCCGCGCCGCGTTCTCGGTGACGTAGTGCATGAGCCACACGAAGTTGATCTTCAGGTCATTGCTGGTGCGCCAGCGGAACCCCTCGAACGGTTCGCCGTCTTTGTCTACGAACTGGAACCCCATCCCGCTCCACGAACCGCGCTTCGCGCCCTGGTGGAACCACGCTTGCAGCTTCCCGTCTATCCAGTAGGCCAACTCCCCGTCCCGCTTGTCCGGCGCGGAGTTCAGCTTCAGCATCACCTCCACGCACTGCCACTTCTCCCGCGGCACGACCGCGGGCTTCGCGCCCGTGAGGCCGTTGCCCCAGTACTTCCCATCCGCCGAGATCTTCATCTCGTTCCAATAGCAGTACAGGTTCCACACCCCCGGCGCGGGATAGCGCCCGTTCTGCCCCG
>CAZUGW010000216.1:5767-6020 GCA_964620055.1 uncultured bacterium | reverse complement strand
CTCCTCCCTCAGCAAGCTCACCATGGCGGCCGTGGCGGAGATGGCTCAGGCCTTGGGAAGCAGTTCGGCTCTCTTCTCGCTAACCTCGACCGCCGCGCCCGCGCCGGTATCGGTGCCGGTGATCTCCCTGCCGGCGCAAGGCCCCTCCTCAGGGCCAAACCCGGCGTTCCTGGACGAGACCCGGGCGTTCGGCGAGGCCGATCTGAGGGCGCTGCTGCGCGAGGTCCCCGGATTCAAGCGAGGCCAGGTCACC
>CAZUGW010000216.1:0-5741 GCA_964620055.1 uncultured bacterium | reverse complement strand
TTCAATGATACCGTTTCTGCGCTGTATGGCACTGACCATACTGCGATTGATGTGAAACTGGTGGACTACAAGAAGGCCGACGTCGCCGTGCAGTTCGTGCCGCAGGAGTCGGCGGGGAGGACGGAGGAGAAGGTGGTGGGATTGCCTGCGTTCTCCGGGGCCTCCTCCGCGATGACCCCCGGCTACTTCCATCTCAATGTCACCGTCGGGCGCTTCGGCCTCTATCTCACCGCCCCGCGTCGGCGGCCGAGGAGACTCACAAGCTGGCGGCGGAGATCATCACTCTGCAGTAGCTCTGCCGAGCTGGGGCCGGCGGCTTCGGGCTGAGTTGACTCGACGGAAAATTTTCCTATAGGAATGATAGGAATCGCAGGGCGAAGTGCCGAAGTAAGTTTGGCCCATGGGAATCGTGGCCCCCGGGGGGAGGACGGAGGGAGGAGACAGGTCGTCTTCGGGCCGAGTTGGCGCTGGGCCCTGCGGAGTTGACTGATCCCCTCGCTCGTCTCACACCCCTTCAGTCGTCCCTGGGAAAGTAGGAGGTGGAAGGCTATGCCAGACGTCCATCGCGGAGCGCAGGCCGGGGAAGGGCCGGAGGCTGACCGCGCGCTCCTCAGTCGCCGCCGATTCCTGGGCCTGGCCAGTGGGGTGCTGTCCGCGGCCATCGCCGCGGCGCTGGGCCTGCCCCTGGTGAGATTCTACGTCGGCAACGTCTTCGCCCGGAAGCAAGAGCGGTGGCTGAAACTGGGGGACACCGCGGACGTGCCGGTGGGCCAGCCGCAACTCTTTCGCAGCAGCTATATAGATCTCGATGGGTGGCGGCAGACCACGCGGCGGGTGGCGGTGTACGCGGTGACCAACGATCGCGAGAGTTTCACCGTGCTCTCCAGCGCCTGCACCCACCTCGGCTGTCCGGTGCACTGGGACGTGAAAGAGAAGCAGTTCCTCTGCCCCTGCCATGGGGGGGGGTTTTCCATTGAGGGCAAGGTGATGGAGGGCCCGCCTCCCCGCCCCCTCGACCAACTGGAGCACAAAGTGGAGGACGGCGTGCTCTACGTCCACATCGCCCAGGCGTAGCGGGGGAGGCGAAGATCGCCGCCCTCACTTCCCTCTCGGAGGTCTCTTAGGTGAGAAGCATCCTGCGTTGGATTGACGAGCAAACCGGACTGGTGACGCTCCTCCGCGAATTCATGGAGGAACCGCTCGCCGAGGGAGTAGGATGGCCGCACGTCTTCGGCAGTGCGGTAATGTTCCTCTTTGTGGTGCAGATCTGCACCGGCATCCTGCTCATGGTGTACTACGTCCCCTCCCCGGACACGGCCTACGAGTCGGTCACCTTCATCTCGCACGACCTTCCCTACGGCGGCCTGGTGCGCGGGCTCCATCATTGGGGCGCCAGCTTCATGATCGTGCTGCTCGCCATCCACATGCTGCAGACGTTCTTCTGGGGCGCCTACAAGCGACCGCGGCAGATCGTCTGGGTGGTCGGCGTCTTCCTGATGCTCGTCACCTTCGGGTTGAGTTTCACCGGCTATCTGCTGCCCTGGGACCAGAAGGCTTACTGGGCGACGGTGGTCGGCACGCGCATCGCGGGGTCGGTGCCGGTGGTGGGCGAATACATCACGGCCCTCATCCGCGGGGGCGCGAGCGTGGGGGCGTTGGCCGTCACCCGCTTCTTCGCCCTGCACGTGCTGATCTTCCCCGCGCTGCTCATCGGCCTGATGGTGTTCCACGTGGCCCACGTCAGGCTCAAGGGGATCACGCCTCCGTGGCTGCGCGTGGGAGAAGAGGGGGGCGTGTCCAAACCTCAACTCTTCTACCCAGACCAGGTGTTCAAAGATGCGGTGATCGCGGTGCTCCTCCTCGGGGTGCTGATGGTCGTCGCCCTCACCCACCTCGCCCCGCTGGAGGCGAAGGCCGATCCCGCTGCCTCCGGCTACGTGCCGCGCCCGGAGTGGTACTTCCTCCCGAACTTCGAGTTGCTCAAACACCTCCCCTCCTCCTGGGGCGATTGGGGCGAGTTCGTCGGCGCGGCACTCCTCCCGGGGATCGGGGTGATAGCGCTCCTGCTCCTCCCCTACTTCGACCGAAACCCGGAGCGCCATCCGCGCTCCCGACCGCTTTCCGTGTTCGCCGTCGTCGCGGTGTTGGGGACGATGACCTATCTGGGCCTCGCCGGCGTGGCCAGCACTCCGCGCGAAGCGGCGCTGACCCCCCAGCAAGCTCTAGGCGAGAAGATCTTCCTCGACCGGCGGTGTAACGCGTGTCATGGTATCAACGGCGGGGGCGGGATCGAGGGACAGGACCTCGCGCCGGACGGCCCGCGCGACCCGGAGCGAGTGACGACCATCCTCCACGCTCCGACCACCTACAATCCTCGGTCCATCATGCCGCCTGTGATCGGGATGTCCCAGACGGACTTCGACGCGTTGGTCGCGTTCGTCTCGGCCATAGACCCCACGTCTCAGATGCCGAAGGAGGCCATCGCCTACGGCTCCCGGCGGCCGCAGTCCCACCAGGTCGAGAACTGGTTTGCCAATCACAAGTACGAGGTGCGCAAGGACCCGACGGTCTGCGCCCAGTGTCACCAGCCGAGCTTCTGCCAGAGCTGCCATCGCAATCGGCGGCCCGACTCGCACTTGCAGGGATGGCTCAAGTCGCACTTCGGCACCGCCAAGGAGCGCCCGGAGTACTGCCAGGTGTGCCACGAGCAGAAGTTCTGCAACGCCTGCCACGACCGGGTGATGCACACCAAGAACTGGATGCACGAGCACCCCAAGGCGGCGCGGACGGACGGGCAGATCTGCCAGCAGTGCCACCGCAGCGATTTCTGCATCACCTGCCACGGCGGATCGAAGCCGGCGAGCCACGGCCCGAACTGGCTGCACGAGCACCAGAGAGTTGAGACCCGCGACTGCGTCGCCTGCCACACCACCGCCTTCTGCTCCAATTGCCACCAGGGGGCCAGGCCGACCAGCCACGACGCGACCTGGGTGAAGCGCCACGGAGAAAAGGCGAAGACCAGCACCGCGGAGTGCACCACCTGCCACCACACCGAGTTCTGCCAGACCTGCCACGGCACGCAGATGCCGCATCCCAAGCAGTGGCTCCACAGCGGCCACCAGAAGGCCGCGAAGACTGACCAGCAAGTCTGCGCCCGGTGCCATGATAGCAAGGCGTTCTGCTTCAAGTGCCATCAGATTGACATGCCGCACCCTGAGGATTGGGTGCTGACGCACAAGACGAAGGCGAGCTTCAAGCCGGGCGCGGTCTGCTTCCGCTGCCACACTTACGCCAGCAAGTGCTCGCAGTGCCACGGCGACACGCCGCCGTCGTAGCTCGTCGCTCCAACAGTGCCATCCGTCCACAGGGGCCTCCGCGCCACGCGGAGGCCCTGTTCGCTGTCCGGCCTATCCCACATCGGCACAAACGCGCCCGAACTCGCGCCACCGCCGCGCGGTGCAGTCGCTAGCATGGGTGCATCCAGGTTTGCGGCAGGCGAATCACGTCTCTAACTCGGGGGGGCGCGGATGGAGCATCCTGCAGACAGTTCGCAACGCGTGGGTGAGGCGCAGAGCTTGGAGGCGGCCCTCCCCCTCGAGACGCCGCGCGCCTTCCATGTCATGGCCAAGCCGACCGGCGCGGCCTGCAACCTCGCCTGCGCCTATTGCTTCTATCGCAAGAAGGCGGCGCTCTACCCCGGCAGTACCTTCCGCATGTCCGACGCGGTCCTGGAGAGCTATCTGCGCCAGACGATTGAGGCGCACCGGACTTCCCAGGTGACCATCGCCTGGCAGGGCGGAGAGCCAACGCTGCTGGGCCTCGACTTCTTCCGCCGCGCGGTCGCCCTCCAGGCGCAGTACCGCACGCCCGGAATGGTGCTCGAGAACACGCTCCAGACCAACGGCCTTCTGCTGGACGAGGAGTGGTGCGAGTTCCTCCGCGCGCATGGTTTCTTGATCGGCCTGAGCCTCGACGGGCCGCGGGAGATGCACGATGCCTACCGCCGAGACCACCAGGGAAACGGCACGTTCGACCGAGTGATGCGCGCCGCGCGCCTGCTCCAACAGCATGGCGTGGAGTTCAATGTCCTCGCCACTATCCACGCCGCGAACGCCGATCGCCCGCTGGACTTCTACCGCTTCTTCCGCGATGAACTCCACGCGCAGTATCTGCAACTCATCCCCATTGTGGAGCGCAGTCCCGATCCGACGCGCGGTCCGGTCACCGAGGAATCGGTGCGGCCCGAGCAGTATGGCCGCTTCTTGATCGCAATCTTCGACGAATGGGTGCGCCGCGACGTGGGGAGCATGTTCGTCCAGTTCTTCGATGGCGTGCTGGCCTCGTACGTGCGCGGCTATTCCACCCTCTGCGTGCTTCAGCCGACCTGCGGGCAGGCGATGGCCCTGGAGCACAACGGGGATCTGTACTCCTGCGACCACTTCGTAGACCCGCCTCACCTGCTCGGCAATCTCCTCGAGACCCCGCTCACTGACCTCGTGGGTTCCGAGCAGCAGCGCGCCTTCGGCCGCGCCAAGTCGGAGACACTGCCGCGGTCTTGCCGGGAGTGCGAGTTCCTGTTCACCTGCTACGGCGAGTGCCCGAAGAACCGCCTCCTAGTCACGGCGGAGGGCGAGCCGGGCCTGAACTACCTCTGCGCCGGGCTCAAGGCCTTCTTCCGCCACACTGCGCGGCCCATGCGCCTGATGGCCGAGCTGCTGGCGCGCGGGCAGGACGCAGACGGCGTGAGGCCGCTCCTCGCGGCGGAGGAGGGGAAAGTGACGACAGATGGCAACCGGGCCGGCCGCAACGCTCTCTGCCCGTGCGGCAGCGGGCGCAAGTTCAAGCGGTGTCACGGGGCCGGGACACCGCGGGCAGGGACCTGACACCGCCGGAGCGGCGGCCCCGCTAACATCCAGGTATTCGTGTGAAATGACCGGGAGGCCGAATAGAAGGAGGCATCAGCCATGGGACTCGTCGAGTACACACCCGGGACCACGTTTCCCGGCGTCATCGGTCGTACCGTGGATCAATCCTCCCCCGCCTGGCCCAAGCCGTTGCGGGCGAAGGAGGGCGCGCCGAACGTGCTGTTCATCGTGCTGGACGACACGGGTTTCGGTCACCTCGGCTGCTACGGCAGCCCCCTCGAGACCCCGAACATTGACAGTCTGGCGGCGAACGGTCTGCGCTACAACAACATGCACACCACCGCGCTCTGTTCGCCCACGCGCTCGTGTATCCTCACCGGCCGCAACCATCACTCCAATGCCATGTCCTGCATCACCGAGGGCTCCGAGGGGTACCCCGGCAGCAACGGGTACATCCCCTTCGAGAACGGGTTCCTCTCGGAGATGCTGCTTCAGCACGGCTACAACACCTACGCCATCGGCAAGTGGCATCTCACCCCGGCCGACCAGGCTTCTGCGGCCGGAGCCTATGAGCGCTGGCCGCTGGGGCGCGGCTTCGAGCGCTTCTACGGCTTCCTGGGCGGGGACACCCACCAGTACTATCCCGACCTAGTGTATGACAACCACACCGTCGAGCCGCCTAAGACCCCAGAGCAGGGCTACCACCTGACCGAGGACCTGGTGGACAAGGCTATGGGCTTCATCGCCGACTCCAAACAGATCGCGCCCAACAAGCCGTTCTTCCTGTACTTCTGCCCCGGGGCCATGCACGCGCCACACCACGTGCCGAAGGAGTGGGCCGACAAGTACCAGGGGAAATTCGACGATGGCTGGGAC
>CAZUGW010000215.1:0-6026 GCA_964620055.1 uncultured bacterium | reverse complement strand
AATGTGACATTTTCCCTTTGCACTTAACAGGACATAATCGCTCTGCTATAACAGGAAGAGAATGACCGCGTTCATCTGCCCTATCTGCGGTCATCCGCGTTCTCCCACCTCACCTCCACCTCCCTCGCCTCCCGCGGACTATAGGCGATGACCGTTGCGCGGGTCCCTGACGAGTCAGTGGACATCTTAGAGACGAAGTACTGGTAGCTCGGCCCCATCCTCCGCCGCGCCTCGGCCTTCGCGCGTTCCGCCCCGTTCCCTCGCAACGTGAAGCCGATCGCGATCAGCAGCACGGCGCCGAGCGCCCCTCCAATCACGAAACCCATGGACGGCCTTCGGCGAAACGACCTGTACTCGATGCTCTCACTGTCCATGCCAGTGAGAACGTCGGCAGAGGTCAGCCGCTGATACACCCACGCAAGAAGGGCGAGTAGCCCGGCCACCACTACCAGCCAGACTACTGCCAGTACAGGGTGAAGGCGCACAACCGTCAAGATTAGTGAGGCAGGCATCAAGAGCGCCAAGATAACCGGTATGCTAGCGAATCCGCTCAGATAGAACGCACTGAAGAACGCCACCCACCGCGCGGCCCGCAGATTGCCACGGCGGAGGTAGACGCCCGCGATCACGGCGAAAAGGTTGAAGGACGACGAGTAGTTCGTCCTGGTGGCGATGCAGTAGATCATCACGCCCACATCAAGCAGCCCCAGGATGATCAGCGCGGCGCCGACGGTTCTCAGCGACCTGCGGTAGTCGTCCATCCTCTCTCCTCTTGCCGACCAAGGCTCCTGTCCCCTGATTATGCCCCAAGATCCGTTTTCCGTCTATCTGCGTTCATCTGCCCCATCCGCGTTCATCTGCGTTACTCCCTTCACCTCCCACCTCCCCCACTTCACAAGATCCGACCAATCGGCTATACTTGCCGACGGATGAATGCGGTGAGCACGATGATCAAGTTGGTTGCGGGCACTACGACGACTACTGAGGGAACCTGACCTCGAATCGGGAGTGCTCGCGTTCGTCCTTCGCCTCCCGGTACGAGACCGGGGGGCGTTTCTGTTTCAAAGGCAAAAGGAAAAAGTAAAAAGGCAAAAGGCAAGAAACAGGAGGAGAGGGAGCGACGATGAGTGTGATGGTCCTAGTGAATCCGGAGGCGCGGGGGGCGAAGAGCATTCTCGCCTGGCTGGAGCAGCAGCACCCGCAGGTGGCGGCGCGGGCGGTGGCGGCCGGCGTGGACGGGCGGCTGTTGGACTTGACCGCGCCCGTGCCGGAGGTCGAGAAGCTCGAGATCCTGACCTTCGACGATGAGGCCGGCCGCGAGGTCTATCGCCACACCGCGTCTCACGTCATGGCCCAGGCGGTGCAAGAGTTGTGGCCCGAGGCGCGCCTCGCCATCGGCCCCGCCATCGCGGACGGGTTCTACTATGACTTCGACGTCCCCAAGACCTTTGAGCCGGATGACCTCGCCAAGATCGAGGCGAAGATGGCCGAGATCGTGGCCCACGATTTGCCCCTGCAGCGGCGCGAACTCTCCCGCGAGGAGGCCGCCGCCGCTTTCGGCGCGAAAGGCGAGAAGTACAAGCTGGAGTTGATCGCGGACCTCGCGGACGAGACGCTGAGCGTGTACGGACAGGGCGAGTTCCTCGACCTCTGCCGCGGCCCGCATCTGCCCTCCACCGGCCGGCTGAAGGCCTTCAAGCTGCTGGAGGTGGCCGGGGCCTACTGGCGGGGCAGCGAGAAGAATCAGATGCTCCAGCGTATCTACGGCACCGCTTTCCCGGACCAAGAATCACTTGCTAATCACCTGCAAATGTTGGAGGAGGCGAAGCGGCGCGATCACCGTCGGCTGGGCCGCGACCTCGATCTCTTCAGCATCCCCGAGACCCTCGGCGGAGGGCTGGTGCTCTGGCACCCCAAGGGCGCGCTGATCCGCCACCTGATCGAGGAGTTTTGGAAGAAGGAGCACCTCAAGCGCGGCTATGATTTCGTCTACACCCCGCACATCGCCCGCGCTCACCTCTGGGAGACCAGCGGGCACCTGAGCTTCTACCGCGACGGCATGTACGGCGGGATGATGATTGACGAGGAAGAGTATCGGATCAAGCCGATGAACTGCCCCTTCCACGTCCTCATCTACCAGAGTCAACTGCGCAGCTACCGCGAGCTCCCGATCCGCTACTTCGAACTCGGCACCGTCTATCGCTACGAGCGCTCGGGCGTCTTGCACGGGTTGCTGCGAGTGCGCGGCTTCACCCAGGACGACGCGCACATCATCTGCACCCCGGAGCAGATCGAGGAGGAGGTGAAGGGCTGCCTGGACTTCGCGCTCTTCCTGATGAAGACCTTCGCCTACGAGGACTTCAAGGTGGACGTGAGCGTGCGCGACCCCGCCGACACCGCGAAGTACATGGGCAGCGATGAGCAGTGGGCCATCGCGGAGCGGTCCCTGGCGGCGGCGTTGGACAGCCGCGGCGTCCCGTACCACCGCGCGGAGGGCGAGGCCGTGTTCTATGGCCCGAAGATTGACATCAAACTGCGCGACTCCATGGGCCGGTTCTGGCAGGGGCCGACCATCCAATTCGATTTCAACCTCCCGTTCCGGTTTGAGATGGAGTACGTCGGCGCGGACGGCGAGCGCCACACCCCGTTCATGGTCCATCGCGCGCTGCTGGGCTCGATGGAACGCTTCTTCGGCGGATTGGTGGAGCACTACGCCGGCGCGTTCCCCGTGTGGCTCGCGCCGGTGCAAGCGAAAGTCCTCCCCATCGCCGACCGGCACCATGATTACGCGCGCTCCGTCGTCGCGCGATTGAAGGCGGCCGGCGCGCGGGCGGAAGTGGACGACCGCGCCGAGCGGATGCAGGCGAAGATCCGCGACGGCGAGATGCAGAAGATCCCCTACCTCCTCGTCGTCGGCGACCGGGAGATGCAGAACGACGCGGTCTCCGTCCGCAAACGCGGGGAGGGGGACCTGGGAGCGAAGCCGGTGAGCGAGTTCCTCGAGATGCTGGGGCCGGAGATGGCGGCGCCGGGGGCGTAGGTTGCGGCCCAGTGCGACATCCTCGTCTACCTGCCGCCTTGTGGCGGCAGGTGAAGCCGACACGACGGCGAACCCCTTGCCGGACCACACCTTACATGCCGCGCTTGACCAGCCTCGGCATGTGAGCTAAGGAGGCGAACCATGCCGACGAAGACGCGCTTGTTCTATGGATTGGCGATCGTGCTCCTCCTGGCGGGCGGCTCTCGCGCCCAGGCTACGGCCACTAAGATCATCGAACTCTGGCGCAGCCCGTTCGGGTACTCCTGGTCGGTGTCACAAGACGACACGCGGCACACCTGTTGGGCCGCCACCGGGGGATGCGTCCTTCGCCTGTCGCCGGATGGGAGCATCCTCAACCAGACCAACGGCTTCTGGACCCCGGAGTCGGTGTCGGCGAACCCGACTGATGGCTCGGGTTGGGTGGCCGATACGCTCGATGGGAAGGTCGTGCATCTCGGCCTCGACGGGAAAGCGTTGCAGACCTGCACCGGTTTCAGCCTGCCCAAGTCCGTGTCGGTGAACGCGCACGATGACTCGGTGTGGGTGGCGGACATGGGGCACAACGCCGTCGTCCATCTCGCCGAGGACGGGACCGAACTGGGGCGCGTCACGGGACTGGCCGCCCCTATCAGCGTCTCCGTGAGCAGTCGGGATGACTCGGTGTGGGTGGCGGAGCTCGGGTCGAAAGACCCGGTGCTCCCCGGCTACCTGGGATCGGCCGTCAGCCACTACTCCAGCGCGGGCGTCCTCCAGTGGCGGGGCACGGCCTACAACGGACCTCATGCTGTGTCAGTGGATGTGAATGACTACTCCTGCTGGGTGGCGGATACCTTCCACGACCAGGTGGTGCATCTCTCCGGGTCCGGCAGCGAACTGCGGCGGCTGGACGGGTATAGCCGACCGCGGGGGGTGTCGGCCGATCGCATGCACTCCTCTTGCTGGGTCGCCGATACCGAAAACGATCGCATCGTGCAGCTCGGGTCGGACTACTCGCCGCGCTCCGTGACCACCGGGTGCTACTTACCCTGGTCCGTCTCCTGCGTCCCCACCAGCTCCATCTGCTGGGTGGCGGACAGCGGCAACTACGAGGTCGCACTCCTCTTGCCGGACGGAAGGGAGCAGGTGCGCAAGGGCGGGTTCTACGCTCCGGTGTCGGTCTGGGCCCACCCCGAGGACGGTGACGTCTGGGTCGCCGACTGGGGGCTGGAGAACGCGCCCACGGGTCACGTGCACGCGGGGGTGGAGCGAGTAGACGACGCGGGACGGTCCTTCTGGCGCACCACTTCGGTCACGCGTCCCCTCAGCGTCTCGGTCCTCCCGGCCGCGCGTACCGCCTGGGTGGCCGACAATGAGGCCGGAGAGGCGGTCAACCTCAGCATCACCGGCGGCGTCATCCGGCGTCTCACCGGCCTCCTCCACCCCGCCAGCATCTCCGTCTCCCCTCTGGACAGCAACCTCTGGGTCACCACCAAGGCCGCCACGACCGGCCAGGTCCTGCACCTGACTCCCACCGGCTCCCGCCTCGGCGTCAGGGAGGATTGGGTGTGGCCCCGCGCGGTGGCCGCCTGCCCCAACGACACCAGCGGCTGGGCCGGGGCTCAGACAGATCTCGCCCACATCGCGTCGAACGGCAGCATCCTGCAGCGCGGAGGTAGCTTCGACTATCCGCGCGGCCTCTCCATCAACGCCACCGACAATTCTTGCTGGGTGGCCGACGGGGCGAGCGTGGTGCACGTGGCGGCGGACCACGCCGAGCTCTCGCGTACGACCGGTTTCCACAACGCGGTCTCGGTGTCGGTGAACTCCGATCCCGACCACGACAACGGGTGTTGGGTGGCCGACCAGGGAGACCTCACCTGGGAGGGCGGCCTGTTCCTGCACTCCGTCGTCTACCTCGACTCCACCGGCCAGGAGGTATGCCGCGACCACCGCTACTTCTTCCCCAGCTCGGTCGCCGCCTCCGAGAAGGACGGCACCTGCTGGGTGGCCGACACCCGGAACGGGCAACTCGTCCACATCGTGGCCGCCGACTTCGCCGATATCATGCCCTACTACTGGGCCTATCGCTACATTGGGGGCTGCGCCCATGCCGGCATCGTGAGCGGATATCCCGACGGGACCTACCGGCCGGAACTGGCCGTGGCCCGGGACGCGATGGCGGTCTACGTCGCCCGCGCCCTGGCCGGCGGGGACGACAAGGTCCCCAGCATCGCCCAGTACCCGACCCCCTCCTTCACCGACGTTCCCAGGGCGTACTGGGCCTACCGCTACATCGAGTACGCCAAAGCCAGCGGCGTCGTCGGGGGCTATCCGGAGGGGGGCTACAGACCCTCCCTCACCGTGGACCGCGGGCAGATGGCCGTCTTCGTCTCCCGCGCCATGGCCGGCGGCGATGCCAACGTCCCGCCCGATCCCGACGGCACCCCCTTCTTCCCGGACGTGCCCGCCACTTATTGGGCCTACCGCTACATCGAATACTGCCACGACCAAGGCGTGGTCAGCGGCTACGATGACGGTTACCATCCGGCCGAAACCGTCACCCGCGCGCAGATGGCCGTGTACATCACCCGCGCCTTCAACTTGCCCATGCCGAGGTAGCGGCGGGGGGGTGTCTACGCGGAGATAGTTTGCGTCTACCCGATAGAGACGGGGAAAGGCGAAGAGGCGAGGGGCTGAGGGCACGCTCCCGGCGAGGGGTTCGGGGCCAGGGGCCGGGGGCCAGGGTTCAGGGGCCGGCGAAGGGTGGCTGGCAGTGAGATAGCATCGCTCACGTTCTGAAGTGCGCGAGAGGTGGGGAAGAGGCAGCTACGGACTGACGTCCGAAGTCTCTGAGTTGACGGGCGAAATCCACGAGATTCCGTGGATTGGGGAGCGTTTTGGTCTCCCGTTCGGAGACGCGAAGGGCGGGGAACGGCCGCGGGATTAACCACAGATGAACGCAGACGAACGCAGATCGGAAAGGCACGGGAGGGGCCGGCGGGTGGGG
>CAZUGW010000214.1:0-6041 GCA_964620055.1 uncultured bacterium | reverse complement strand
CTGGGCCGGGCGCTCGGTCGCGGCGCAGGCCGGGAGACACGACCGCCGCCCCCGCCGAAGCTGGGCCGCCCTCCTCCTCCGCCCCGGCCGCCGCCCCGCCCCAGGGTTGGGACGGTTGCGACGAGCAAGGCGGCCGCGGCCAACACAGACGCGAACATGGTTACACGCAATCTGGTGCTACGCATTGTCGCCTCCTATCTGCTGGCCACGCGGCGCCCGCGCGCCAGGGCCGCTCGCGCCTTGATCTGAGTGGCGGTGAGGACCGCGATCTTCTTGGCGTCGGGCGGAGGGGTGAACGTGAACATGGCCGCCTCGAGTTGCGGCGTGGTGTCCCAGTCGGTGAGTGTGACAATGTACCGCGGCGACCCCTTCACCGCGCGGTCGGTGATGGCGAGCCGCGCCGGGAGAGGCTTGTCGCCTTCCGCAATCCAGACCTGCCAGTCGAGGTCATTCTGCCGGAACGCGAGGTGATCCGTCATCACCCCGCGGATCAGGCTCTTGCCGACATACCCGCCGCTCTTCACCTTCCGGATCATCACGTCGTAGGGGCTGCTGAACAGGAAGTCAGAGGCGGGGAAGGAGAGGCCGTAGTTCTTGGCGGCCACGGTGACCAGCGCGCCGATCGTCGGCGGGGCCGGCCACTCCCCGTAGACGTTCAGCTTCGGCGTGTACAGGGTCACCATCTTACCGTCATAGAAGACCTGCACATTCCGCATCGCGCTGGTCACGTCGGCCCGCAGGTGGTTGGGGCGCTCCACCATCAGGTCGGTGGCGCGATCCGAGTCGAGGGGCTCGCCCGAGGGCAGGATGACTTCCTGGGTGACCTCACTGTGGACCTTGAAGCGATCCAGCGAACTCAGGTAGTCGCTCATCTTGCGCAGCAGGTCCTTCGCCTGGGGATCAATCCGCGCCGCTTGGAGGCGGGCCGCCTTTGCCCGCTTGGCTGTGGCGGCGCGCGTCTTGGCGGCGAGGCCGGAGCTCACCAACAGGGAGAGAGACAAGACGGAAACGAGCAACACCGATCTCGTTCGCATCATCATACTCCTCCTCACCGACGCCCTATCGCGAGCTCGCGTCGGTGTCTTCTTGCCCAGCTTGCGACATTTCCGCCGGGCGGCGTAGGTGCAGTATACGCGTCACCTGTGGAGCAGCGCAGCGCGCCCGACCATCATGTACGCGCGCGGCGCGACAGCGCGGGACCTAGCCCGTGGGGTAATAAGCCCCGTCGCAGGCGTAGTACGTCGCGCCTCCTGCATACACGATGGGACAGTCACTGGTGGCATAGGCCCCAGCCGTGGCCGCGGCTCCGATCGCCGCGCCGGTGGCGGCCGCGGCGGCAGGATAGCCGTAGCCGTGATAGCCGGCCCCACCGTAGTAGCGGTTGGCGTTCACATCAACGTCCTGGTTGACGTTCCAGTTCCGGTCGCCGGAGACGTTGGAGCGAGAGGTGTACCCTCCCCCATACCCGGCGCCTCCGAAGCCGCCGGCCCCTCCGACCCCCCCGACCCCGCCAGCGCCCCCGAAGCCGCGGCCTCCACCGCCACCGAATCCGCCTCCACCTCCGCCCCCACGGGCATAAGCCACACCGGCGAACTGGGGGGCGAGGAGGAGGGAGAGCAGCAGGAGCGCGGCCGTTAGCAGAGCCGCGACAGACAACACTCGCGAGCCTCTGGTGTTCACTTCGTACCTCCTTGCCATCCATCGTCGCTAACCCCGGCCGGGGGTCGCGACGACGGGGATTGCACTGGATATAGCATAGCCCGCCACGTCCGCAAACGCGGTGCGCAGGCACGCCACGTAGCCGGCCATTACGACATTGGAGGCGAGAGGTGGGCGCGCCTCCCCTAGCGAATCCTACCCCCATCGTGTCTTTTCTCACAAACTGCGCGCCCGAAACCGGCGCGCCCTGGCGAAGAGGAGATCCCGCGATGGCAAGTGACGAGACGAAGATCATACTGAGAGAGAGCGAGATGCCGCAGTGCTGGTATAACATCCAGCCCGATCTGCCGGCGCCGCTCGCTCCCCCGATTCACCCCGGCACGGGCCAGCCCCTCGGCCCGGCCGATCTCGCCCCGATCTTCCCCATGGAACTGATCAAGCAGGAGGTCAGCCAGGAGCGGTGGATCGAGATCCCGAACGAGGTGATGGACGTTCTGAAACTGTGGCGGCCCGGCCCGCTTTTCCGGGCGCGGCGGCTGGAGAAGGCGCTCGGCACGCCGGCCCGCATCTACTACAAGAACGAGAGTTACAGCCCGGCCGGCTCCCACAAGCCGAACACCGCGGTGGCGGCGGCCTACTACAACAAGGCGGAGGGCGTGAAGCGCATCGCCACCGAGACCGGCGCGGGGCAGTGGGGCAGCGCACTCTCCTTCGCCTGCGCGCTCTTCGGCCTCGAGTGCACGGTCTACATGGTGAAGGTGAGCTACGAGCAGAAGCCCTATCGCCGGATGCTGATGGAGACCTGGGGCGCGGAGGTGTATCCCAGCCCGACGGATTTGACCAACGCGGGGCGCAAGATTCGCGAGCTTTACCCCGGGACCAACGGCAGCCTGGGCATCGCCATCTCCGAGGCGGTGGAGGACGCGGCGACGCACGAGGACACGAAGTACTCCCTCGGCAGCGTCTTGAACCACGTGATCCTGCACCAGACCATCATCGGCCTGGAGGCAAAGGAGCAGCTCAAGCTCGCGGGCGAGAAGGGGCCCGACGTGATCGTCGGGTGCGTGGGTGGCGGCTCGAACTTCGCCGGCCTCGCCTTCCCGTTCGTGAAGGACAAGCTGGACGGCAAGCCGATTGACATCCTCGCGGTGGAGCCGGAGGCCTGCCCGAGCATGACGCGGGGTCAGTTCCGCTATGACTTCGGGGACACCGCGCAGCTCACGCCGCTGCTCAAGATGTACACCCTGGGCCACACCTTCATGCCCGAGCCGATCCACGCGGGCGGCTTGCGTTATCACGGGGCGGCCCCACTGGTGTCGCTGCTCGTGGATCAGGGAGTGATCGAGCCGCGGGCGGTGCATCAGTTGCCGACCTTCGACGCGGCGGTGCAGTGGGCGCGCACGGAGGGCATCATTCCCGCTCCGGAGACCTCGCACGCGTTGCGCGTCGCGATTGACGAGGCCCTCAAGTGCAAGCAGACCGGCGAGGAGAAGTGTATTCTCATCGGCTACAGCGGGCACGGGTTCTTCGATCTCAGCGCCTACGAGCGCTACTTCGCGGGGGCGTTGGAGGACTACGAGTATCCTCGGGAGGCGGTCGAGGCGGCGCTGAAGGGGTTGCCGGAGGTGTGTGAGACGGGTTAGGCGGAGACGACTGCTGATATGGTTAGTGGGGGCACGGCAGGCCGTGCCCCTACTTCATGGCCAGGTCCACTGCTTCCGTCAGCGAACGCGCCACCGCCGTCGGCCTCGCTCCGTCCCACGGCTGCTGGTTGCCGTTCCGGTCTATCCAGATCGAGGGAATGCCGGCCGTGTTCGCGGCGGCGATCTCGGCCGCGAGGGTGTCGCCGACGGCGATGCAGCTTTCCAGCGGCACACCGAGTTCCTGGGCCGCGGTGCGCAACACCTCGGGGTTGGGCTTGCGCCAGGGCCGGTCGCCGGAGAACACAGTGGTCTGGAAGTAGCCGTCAATCCCCCATTTCTGCATATCCCCGAGGCAGAAGCTCCCCGGCACGTCCCAGGGCGTGTCGGAGATGATGGCGAGCTTCACCCCCTCCGCGCGCAGCTTCTCCAAGACCGAGACGGTGTCCGGGTAGAGGGAGGTGCAGGCGTGAATCGGCGCGTAGAACGCGGCGATCACCTGGGCGATGCGGTCGCCGTCGCAGGTGAGGTTGAGCTCGGCCATCGCCTCGTGCAGGCGCTCGGCGAACGGCCACGACCGCCCGCTGCTGCGGAGTTGGTGGGACTTGTCACCGCCGATCACGTCGGAGGCCACGGTCGCGAACACCTGGGCCGACACGGGGCGCGAGACCGCCCCATCGCACACGCTCTCATAGACCGTCTCGAGCTGCTGGGTGAGGAACTCGCCCCAGTGCCCGTACAGGCGGTACTGCAACAGCGTATTGCCCAGATCGAAGAGGATCGCCCGTGTCTCCATCACTCCCCAGCCTCACGGTCCAGAATGGCGATGATCTCTCGCAGATCGGAGATCTCGTGGTCCGGCGCGGGGCAGCCCTCCGGGAGCGGCCAGAACTCACGGCGGAACCACACGGCCCGCATCCCCGCGGCCTTCGCCCCCGCGACATCGGTCTCGGGATTATCGCCCACCATCAGACATTCTTCGGGCCGGACGCCAAGCCTCTCCGCGGTGTGTGTGAAGATCGCGGGATCGGGCTTGGCCGGGCCGAATTCGCCGGCCACCACGCAGCAATCGAAGCAGTCGTCGTAGCCGAGCAGTTGCAGTTTGCGCCGGTGCGTGTCGGCGGTGCCGTTGGTGATGATCGCGATCTTCACGCGCTCTCGCAGCGCGCCGAGCAGTTCCTCTACCTCGGGGAACGGCTCCAACTCGCGGTCGCGCCAGTGACCATAGCTCTCTACCACGCGACAGACCACCGCGTCATCGCTGACGCCGCAGGCCGCGAGGGCCTTGCTCCAGCACAGGCGGCGGAACTCCGCGCCCGTGATCTCCTTCGCGGAGCGGCCGTTGTTCAACTCGGCCGCAATCGCCGTCCACACCTCCAGCGAAACGTTCCAGTAGGCCTCGCCCAACTGCTCCACGCCCAGGCCGGGCGCGCAGGCGGCCGCCACCTGGCACGCGGCGGCGATGGCGCGACGTGCAGAGGCATCGTCGTCTACGAGGGTGTTATCAAGATCGAAGAGGACGGCGCGGATCATGGGAGGCCTCGGGAATCGGGAATAGGGGATAGGGAATCGGAAACGGCCTGGGAGGGGAGCCAGGGGAGCAACTCGTCCAGGCTCGCGATTCGTACTTCGAAGGCGCCTTCCCCGCCATGTACGTGTGTCCGTCCCGGCCGATCTATCTGCACTGGCATCATCCCTACCGCACGCGCTCCCTCCAGGTAATCCGCCCTATCGTCCACGAAGACGCACTCCGACGGCTCCACAGAGAGACGTTGTGCGCAGAGCCGGTAGATGGCCGGGTCTGGTTTCGCTAGGCCTTCGTCACAGGACAGGACCGGCGCGTCGAAGACCGCGGTGAGGTCGAACGTAGAGACGATCTCGCGTTCGTCTCCGTAGATGTTGGCGATCATCCCGAGTCGGAAGCCGCGTGTCCGCACCGATGCAAGGGTCGGCCGGACGTCGTCGTACAGCTGTGGATACAGTCGAGCAGAAAGCAGTCCCGAGACGCGATCTGCCAGCGACTCCGGCGGATTGGCCAGGCCTGCTGTCCGCAGAGCCCCCAGAACGCGCTGACGCAGCGACCGAGTTCTACCGACTACCGCCAGATCGAACGACTCCCGCCAGCCGCGCCGCCAGTCCTCCTCCGCCACCCCGGCCTCCCGCAGTGCCGCGAACGCCATCTCCCGCGTCCCCGTATCAACGACATAGAGTAATGTATCGAATAGATCGAAGATCACCGCGCGGTAGCTCATCTCTCCCTCCTCGCCACGAACAAGGTCATCCTGCTCTCCCTCAACCGCGGATCGTCCGGATGTTGCCGCACGTACTCCTCCGCCCGCGCCAGCCCCTCCGCCCAGGCCTCGTCGCTGATCAGGTGCAGCACCGACGGGACGCGCAGGCGGAACTCGCTCATCATCCGATCCAGTGAATCGTAGATGGGCAACGTCGCGGTCTCCGACCGCACCTCCGCGAATCCCGCCTCGCGAAGCCATAGCTCCAGTTCCGCGCGAAAGGGCGTGCGGGCGCGCTCGATCCCCAGCGTCCCTGGATAGAAGCGGTGCAGCGTGTCCTCCGCGATGTCCTCCAATGTGCCCTGGCGAATCAGGAACACCCCGCCCGGCCGCAGGACTCGGAGCACGCCGCGAAAGGTGACGCGGTAGTCCTCGACGTGATGCATCATCAGTGACATCAGCGCGCCGTCGAAGCTCTCCGGCGCCAGGTTCAACTGCTCTACGTTACCCA
>CAZUGW010000213.1:0-6062 GCA_964620055.1 uncultured bacterium | reverse complement strand
GAGGGAGAAGGGCTACTTCGTCCAGAAGGTGAGCTCGGCGCGGGCCGCGGCCGCGGCCAAGCCCAAGGCCGGCGCGAAGAAGGGCGGCGGGTTCGCCCTGGGCCGCGTCACGGGGCGCGACCTCTCCATCTTCTGCCGGCAGTTCGCGACGATGATCGACGCGGGCGTTTCCCTGGTGCGCTGCCTGGCGGTGTTGGAAGAGCAGAGCACCAGCGGGAAGCTGCGGGCGATTATCCGCGACGTGCAGGCCTCGGTCGAGTCCGGGGAGACGCTCTCCCGCGCGCTGGGCCGCTACCCGAGAGTTTTCGGGAACCTGTTCGTCGGTCTGGTGCGCGCGGGCGAGGTGGGCGGCGTCCTGGACGAGACCCTGAACCGCCTCTCCACGTTCATGGAAGAGAACGAGCGGCTGAAGCGTAAGGTCAAGTCGGCGATGACCTATCCGGTGCTGGTGTTGTTCTTCGCCATGGGCGTGGTCATCCTGCTGGTGACCATGGTGTTGCCGAAGTTCATCGAGGTATTCAAGGACCTGGGGGTAAGCAGCAAACTGCCGGCGCCCACCCAGATCCTGGTGCAGATCAGCAACTTCGTCACCACCAAGTGGTACATGGTGCTGATGATCACGTTTGGCGTGATCATCGCGTTCTCGCAGTATGTTCACACCCGCATCGGCCGCCGCCACTTCGACTGGATCAAGCTCAAGGTGCCGGTGTTCGGCCCGCTGAACCACAAGATCTGCATTGCGCGCTTCTCCCGCACGCTGAGCACGCTGTTGGTCAGCGGCGTGCCCATCCTGGGCGCGCTGGAGACGGTGGCCGGGGCGGTGGACAACAACATCATGTCCGACGCCATCCTCTCCGCGCGGGCGGCCATCCGAGAAGGCGAGCAGATCGGCGACCCGTTACAGCGCAGCGGCATGTTCCCGCCGATGGTGGTGCAGATGATCGCCATCGGAGAGGAGACGGGCTCCCTGGACGCGATGCTCGCCAAAGTGGCGGACTTCTACGAGGCCGAGGTGGACGCGACGCTTGCCAGCCTGGCCGCCGCGCTCGAGCCGCTGCTAATCGTCTTCCTGGGGGGCATCGTGGGGTTCATCGTGATCTCCATGTTCCTCCCGCTGGTGCAGGTGATCAGTTCTCTGCAGTCCGGCAGCATGGAGGGAGAGAAAAGCGCCGGCGGCACTGGGGAGTAGGGGGCCCGCCGGTTGGAGATCCCGACAACCATCGCCGCACCGTTTGCTTTCGTTCTGGGCTGTGTCGTCGGCAGCTTCCTGAACGTCTGCATCTACCGGATGCCGCGGGACCGGTCGGTGGTCGCGCCGCCCTCCCACTGCCCCCAGTGCGGGGCCAGGCTGGAGGCGCGGGACCTCGTGCCCGTGCTGAGCTTTCTCGCGCTGGGGCGGAAGTGTCGGCGGTGCGGCGGGGCGATCTCCTGGCGCTACGCGCTTGTTGAACTGCTCACCGGTGTCGTATTTCTGGCGGTGCTGAAGGCCTACGGCCCGACCTGGTACGTGCTGCCGGCCTGGGCCTTCGCCGCGGTGCTGATCGCGGTGGTCTTCACCGACCTGGACCACATGATCATCCCGGACAAGTTGGTGCTCGCGGGGGTGGCGGCGGGCGTCTTGGGGGAGGGGCTGCTGGTGGCGAGCGGGGGGCCGCTGCTCTCGGTGAGAATCCCCCTAACGGAGCTCCACTTACCGCGCGTCGTAGCAGGCGGAGTGCTGGGGCTCGTCGTATTCTACCTGATGCGAGGGTTCAGCCAACTGCTGTTCCGGCGCGAGGGGATGGGCCTGGGCGACGTGAAGCTGGCGGGCGCCATCGGCGCGATGTTGGGGCCGGGGCTGGCGCTGTTGAGCTTCGGCCTGGCCGTGGCCGTCGGCGCGGTGCTGGGCGTGATGCTGATGGTCTTGCGGCTGCGCCGGCGGATGGAGTACCTGCCCTTCGGCCCGTTCCTGGCGGTGGCGGCGCTGATCGCGTTGCTGGCGCCGCAGGGCGTGGTGGCCGCGGCCCAGGCGATGTATGAGAAGTGGTTGGCCCTGTCTGGTATTACGTAGAGGGGGAGGGTAGGGAGGCAGGGAGGAAGGGAGGAGCAACTCCTTCCTCCCTCCCTTCCTCCCTGCCTCCCTTGTCGTTGTTTGCCCCTTAATGGGGCTTCTGCACGCAAATCTGGTTTGGTGAGCGTCCGGCTGTGGGTACGAACCTGATAATCGCACAGAGTCAGAGGCGCCGCGGCAGTTCCCCAGTGAGGTCAGCCGGGCGGAGAGTTGACGCCATCCGAGCGGATCGGCCCACCCCCGAAGGGAGGGCAGCCCGATGAGAGTTCGTGGACAAGCTTCGAGACCCAGACGTCGCTCGCCTTGCCGCACGGCGGCCCGCCCACGGTTGGGTCGGTGCGAGGTGACAGCATGAGGAGAAGGCCCGCCCCGCGCGGCGGTTTCACGCTGGTGGAACTGCTCATCGTCATCGCCATCATCGTGGTGTTGATGGCGATCGCGCTGCCGGTGTTCAACAACGCCCGGGAGAAGGCGCGACAGTCCAGTTGCATGGCCAATCTGCACGAGATCGCGATGGCGCTCCGCATCTACCGCATGGACGAAGGCGCGTATCCCGGCCCGTACGATCCGGTAATCGGGGAGGGGGGGCTGAACGCCCTCTACCCGACCTACGTCACGAGTCGCCAGACGTTCATCTGCCCCGATGACACGATCCAGGACGCGGCCGGGTATATGGCCCAGATCGGGCCGGGGGTGGAGACGGCGGAGTACATGAAGGACCATCCCATCCCCACCAATCACCGTCTCTACCAAGACTACACGCGGTGGGTGACCTACTCGCGGACCTATGAGGAGATGATCACCGTCGCCGGCCAAATGTACCTGTGGCGCGACCCGGCGACGAGCGCGTATTACGCCCCGGTCTTCGCGGAGCGCTATTCGAGCTACAACAACTACTATAACTACATGGGCTATGCCGGATGGCCTGAGACCGCCCAGCAAGCCGACACCTTCCGCCCCTACGTCCTGTTGAACTATACGAATTTCACCCAGCCCATGATGCGGGGCGAGAACCTCGCGGCCATCTACGAGTGGTACCGTTGGGACCCCGCGGGGCTGCTGAGTCTGGACTACAAGGACAGCAGCGGGTGCTACAGCAACTGCAACTACGTCAACCAGTTCCTGCACCTGAACCTGGCGCGACAGGTCTACTGGAGCGATTACGCCGCGAGCAACACCCAGAACAACCTGTACAGCCCGAACCGAGTCAAAGATGACCTGGACCGGACGCTCTGGGACCCCTCGCCGACCACCGATCCGAAGGCGTGGGATTACCTTCCTGATGGTCAGCCCGGCGCCGTCTTCCCTGGGCTGATCAACCGCAACGCCCCGGACAACACCATCATCACGCGCTGCACCCACCATCGCCCGTGGACCAAGATGCGACTGCCGCAGACGTCGCGGGAGAAGCCCGGCCCGGACGAGCGCGGGGTGGGGCAGCAGAACCAGGCCACGGTTACCTATAGCCAGGACCTGAGGCCGAAGGAGACGCAGAAGGACTTCGTGCTCCGCCTGGACGGGTCGGTGCAGATGGTGCCGGTGATGGGCGGGTACAACTGGGCGGCGCAGTCGCAGTTGACGCATTAGGGACAGAGACTTCCAGTCGGACACTGATGGGGCGCGGAAGCTGGCAGGCTTATGCAGGTCGTGGCTCACCGGCGAGTGAACAGCGGAGACCAGGGCGGCCGTTGGCCTGGCCTCCTTTCGGCGCGTGGGTTCACGCTGATCGAGCTGCTGGTGGTGATGGGCATCGCCGCGATTCTCATGGCCATCATCGTGCCGAGCTTCGTGGGGATGGCGCGGCAGCACCGCCAGGCCACCTGCGCCGCGAACCTGAAGGCGATCGGGCAGGCGCTGGCCCTATTTCACGAGGACTACGGCTGTTACCCGCCGGATTGCACGGAGTACCTGTGGACGCCGGAGGCGGAGAAAGAGTACACGCGTCTCTACGGGGTCGAGCCGCCGAGCGATTATCGGACGGGTACGCTCACGGGGGCGGCCTATCACCCCGACGGGCGCCCATTCGCCCCCGAATCGAGCTACTAGTACTACAGCAACTACCCCCAGAAGCCGGAGAGTCAGCCCGTGCACGGGCGGGGGCTACTCACACTCTATTATCTCGGCGCCTACGCCGCGGTGCTCCCGCCGCTGTCCTCCGATCCGCGATTCACCCAGAACCTCTTTGCCCAGAAGATCCTCAAACCGGAGAAGGGGTTCAACCAGTTCGACTGGTTCCACGGCAGCGGGTATATCACCAAGTTGAACACGTTCCACTGCCCGGCGAACGACACGACCTACACTCAGCCCGACTTGGTCACGAACGAGAAGCTCCCCGCGCTGGGACACTACGACGCCCAGACCGACCAAACGCGGTACTGGAACAACTACGATGAGTGGTACCGCCGGAACTGGTGGCCTCGAGACGTTCCCGGGAAACCACTGCAGGTGTGGGACCCGGGCGTCCCTCCCAGGCCGGGCGAGGACCATCGCAATCTCTGGGAGGCTTTCCCTCCAGTGGATACGGTGGTCACCTGGTGCCCGTACCATCGCCGCGGGGAGCATCATCTCCGGCCGCAGGGCCCGCAGGGGCCGCATTCGGATGACAAGGGCGGGGGCGGGTTCTACAACCCGGGGCCGGACAAGTCGGTAGTAACGGGTGACAAGGACATCGTGCTGTTCGTGGATGGCAGCGTGCGGCGGATGACGAGCCGGGAGGATAACAAGATGTATGACGCGTCCGTACAGGACGCGGGGTGGCCGGAAGGGCCGGTGATGTAGGGAAGTAAAAAGTAAGAGGCGAGAGTCGAAGAGGCGAAAGGCGAGCGTAGGTGACGGCAAGGGGCGTAGACAACAGGAGAAGGAACACCGGCTTCACCCTCGTGGAGGTGCTGATCGCGTTGGTGGTGCTGCTGATCGGGATCTACGCGATGATGGCGATCTTCCCGAGAGGCTATTCCGCGATCACCGCGAGCGAGATGCGCGTCACGGCCTCCCAGCTCGCGGAATCGGAGCTGGCGCGCTGGAAGCTCACCCCCGAGTCGCTCCCGGATGATATCGTGGCCACGGATTACGACGGGAAGCTGATCCCGGGAACCGTGTTCGGGACGCCCACCACGCTGCCCGGCTTGCCTCCGAACCAACTGGACTCGGTTTCCAACCTGCTCCTGGTGTGGGACCGGACCGCGGTGCCACAGCCGCTGAACTACAACAACTACCGGGGCGCGCTGGTGGACAACGACACCTTCCTCCGGCTGAACCGGATCCCGGCGGCGTTGTACAACCCCGAGGACCTGACCCCGTGCCAGTACGATGGGGTGTCCGCGGTAGACGACCCGTCCCAGCCGCGTCGAGACGCTTGGCCACACCCGAACTGGCAGCCCAACAGCCTCTATCTGCCCCGCACCGTGATCGGCGAGCAGGTAAACATCCGCCGCCTGAACAGCCAGGCTGCTGGGGTGCCGTTCTACCTGCTCTCGCACGCGCCGCTGGACGCGTTACGCAAAGTGGACGACCCGTCAACTCCGCTGGTCCAGGAGGAGAACCCGGTCTATATGGACATCTATGACGCGCAGGCCTGGGAGTACGAGGACGGCGGAGCCACGAAAACGCTCACGGAGCGCCAATTCAGTGCGGACGCAAGCGGAATGATGTATTTCGGGCCGCGGGACGCGACCAATTCGAGCCTCCAGCCGGGCGTGCGGGTCTTCAAGGTGGACTACACCGGGAAGGTAAACAATGTCCCGACGCGGGTCTACGGTGCGACAGTGCAGTGTACGGCGGTCGGCGTGTCAACTCAACCCCTCAATCCGGCCCCGAGCGATCTCAGAACTATTCGCGTGTCCGAGAAGCTGACCGCGCTCGACGTGCGGCCCTCGGACCCCGCCGCGTGGCAGCGCAACACCTACTACATCAACTTCGAGAGCGCTGTCACCGGCAAGATCGAGTTCTGCCCGCTGGTCCAGACCGATCCGCAACCGGGAGACATCACGCTGGCGAAAGTGGACTACCGGGT
>CAZUGW010000212.1:3264-6075 GCA_964620055.1 uncultured bacterium | reverse complement strand
ATCAAGGTCAGATCGATCAGTTCCAAGATACGCTTGCAGGGTTTCTGGACTGGGGTCCTATGGGTCTCGTGACGGATGTGCAGGATATCCTCGAGGCGAATCCTATCAATCGGTCGCAGCTGCAGATGTCGATTCCGTTGCCGACGTTGGCCTTGGGAGCTATTCAGGAAACGGGTGATCCGTGGGGGCCGCAGGGAACGCCGAAGTTGGATGTGGGTTGGGACACGGAGAGTAATGATCGGAATGCGGCGATCATGTATGCGCCCGGGGCGGAGAACGGGGGACAGGATACGATCACTGGGGGGTACTTCGCTCCTGTGTGTCAGTACTTCACTGAGCATAATGCCGCCTTCTTGTGGATGAGGAGTATGCTTGGTTGGTCGGTATGGTTGGGGTTCGTGTTTACGATCTTCCGACACTTTATGCCTCGTCAGGTGGTGTAAGATGGTAGTCGGGTGGTTCCTCGATGCGTTGAAGGCTTTGTTGGATTGGTTGGTGTCGATTCGTCCGAGTTGGGATATCAGTTTGCCTCAGGGGGCGGTCGGCTTAGTTGATGCTGTCCAAGCGTGGGATGTCTACATTCCTGTTCATGAGGCCCTTGAGGTGGCGGGTCTCTTCTTGACTTACGTGGTGGTAATGAACAGTTGGAAATGGGGTGTGAAGGTGGTTGACTGGGTGGCCGACGTGCTGCCCTAGCTGCGTGAGAAAGGGGTTACTTGTATGACTGGGACTCAGGCGTTGAAGCAGAGTGGATGGGGAGGGGAGGGTGTTGTGTTGGTGCGCCCGCCAGGTGTCAGGCCTGGCGAGGAGGAGTATATCAGTGCGTCAGTGTGGGTGGCAGGGTTCGCGGTGAGTGTCTGGTTGCTGTTGCTGTGGTGGGAGAGAAGGGCGCAACATGGCCAAGGTGTTGAAGGGGCAGTTGGCGTTGCCAGTTGTCGAAGAAGTGTATGTCCGCCGGCATGATGTCGAGCAGATCGGGTCAGTTGAAAGGAAGAAGTCTTCTAGGAGAGTCAAGGATGATTCTCATTTACACGGGGATTCCAGGAGCGGGAAAGACCACAATGATGGTGGAGGAGGCTCGGCTACGCGTGAAGCGCCAGCGAGTGCAGGTGTTCACAAACATGGTCGGGTTGAAGTTCCCGGAGGCGGTGTACCTGGGCAGACTCGACGAGCTCGCGTACGTCGGGAGGGGGTTGGTCTTGCTGGACGAGGCGAGCGTGTGTCTGTCCTCGCGGCATTGGCAATCGGTCAACCGTCAGGTGTTAAGTGCTTTCGCCCAGTCCCGGAAGAACGGTTTGGATCTGATGGCTACGGCCCAGCACATCGAGCGCGTGGATACTGTGGTACGCGAGATCTGCAACGTGGAAGTTAAGTGTCGGAAGATGGGGCCTTTTGTGCTGCGGACCGAAACCTTCCCCGCCAAGCAAGAAGTGTTCCGGCGTTCAGTGCGTGTGGTTCCCCGGTTTACCTATGCTCTCTTCGACACGTTGGAACGCATTGCTATCGATGGATCGGGGGGTGCAGTAAGCTTGGTTCGGCACATTCCGTCGCCGACATACGCGAAGCAGGAGGTCGGGGGCGGAATGGTTGACGAGTCAATCTTTTCGGCGGCTCCTTATAGAGCAAGGGGGCAGTCGTTATGGCTATCGAGGGAAGGTAAGGAAGCGGCAAGAACGGTCGCCGCGAATGATGGAGCACTTGCTGGGATGGAGGGAGAAGGTTTCGGTACGTTGCTTCGTCGTGAGATTGAAAGGCGGCGATGGTTAGCTTGCTTCGGTTTGCGATCGCAGGATGTGGCTGCCCATGTGACTGTGTTTCGGCCGTGGGCTGCAGGATGGTCGCCGGAGGAAGTCATGCTTCGGTTGGTTGAGTCAGAAGGGTCGGAAGAGCAAGTGAAGGCTGGACAGGTTCGCCGACAAAGGTAGTGCAGTATCACCTACCTTTGTCCACATGAGCCGGACTATTGGGAGAAGGCGGGAAATGTGATAGACAGCCTAGGGGTTCGTTACCGTATGGGAAGTGGGGCTGTGAAGGAAGGAGGACTTGGGGCGTTGTTGCTGGCCTGTCCGGGGGGTGGGCAGGAGACGGCCATGGTCATTGAAGGGGACCGGGCTGTGCAGGAGTGGCGGGGGGAGAATGCTCGTGTGGGAGTGATTCAGTTGCGGGCGGACGGGTCGGTGTTCCTGACCCGGTCTTTGAGTAAAGTCTATCAGGGCTTGATTGAACGTGTGCCGAGGGAGGCGCAGGAGAATGGCAAGGTTCTTACCGCGAATGAAACGGCGGTTGCTTGGCAGGCTTGGGATGAGGAGATCGTTGACCTGTTGCCGGTCGATGCGGGGACACTCGAAGTGCGCCGTGCCGACATCGTCTATGATCGGCGGGTGGCGTCAACAGGTCGGGTCATTCGGGCGTTGGAGGGAGCTATCAAGCCGACACGGAAAGGATGTCACTGGTTTGATAATCAGCAGGGGCTTGCTACTGGGTTAATGTTGGGAGGGAGGAAGGTTGTGCATCGGGTGTACGACAAGGGGTTGGAGTCGGGACTGGTGAAGTACCGGAACATACTCCGGTCTGAGGAGCAGCTGCGGGCTGGTGCTGTGAACTTGGCAAAGCTGGTGCGACCTGAGACCAGGTCATTCGACAGAGAGAGTGGGATTGAGATCATGAACGAGCGGTACTTGAGTGCCATCGATGGCGAAGATGAGATCGACGTGGTGGGTTTGATTGCCGAGCGTCGTTATCAAGTGGCGTTGTTCGTACTTCACCCCGAGCTACTCGGGGAGGTACGGGATGTGCTCGGCCGGAGTGCGT
>CAZUGW010000212.1:0-3254 GCA_964620055.1 uncultured bacterium | reverse complement strand
TCGCGCCCGTGTCGTGCCTGTCGATTTACGTCTACCTGAGTCGGCTTGGCTGGAGTCAGCGGAAATGGCTGCGTAGGATGCCCCAGGAGAGGCGCTTCGTTTCCCCGGACACCCTACCCCGCCTTCGGTCTGGCTCCAGCATGGCAGTCCGTCCAGGACTGCCACGGCCGTGTTCTGGGGAGGAGCTCCTCCTGCCCGGATAGCGCACCTGAGCGGGAGCTCACGAGAGGCCGTCCAGGGAACGACTCGAAGTGGTCACTCGACGTTCTGAGTACGTGGTGCGGAGCGCAACCCCCGCTCCCCCACGTGCTCTTTTTTGTTGCATTTGGGGCTTGACGGTTGCGGAAGGGGGTGTATGCTGTTCGACATAGCCGGGGATTCCGGTTTTAGAAAGGAGTGGTTAGATGCCACTGTACGAAGCGACGGTTCTTGGGAATGAGAAGTTCACGGTGAAGAAGGGGGCGAATGCCGGTGAGGTGCGGGAGCAGTTGTTCGTCGCCATTGGTCGGCAGACGGTGACTGTATCGACGGACTTCATCGCCCCGAGGTTGGCGGCGGTGTTGATTCTCGGGGAGTTCCGAACGTTCGAGGGACGGTCATTTTTCCAGGATGGTGCGAAGATCATGCTTGCGCCCCAGTCGTTGGATGAGTTGTGGGAGGGGCTGCGGAGTGGGGCGGGTGGAAAAGCCGGTAAGGCGTAGTTCGTGTTGTGGGTGTTCACCCCGGGGTGAAGTGTCTCGGGTAGATCGGGTGGCGTTGCAGTGGAGTAAGGAGTGGGGGGGTGGTCGGCCGCATTATCTGGATTGTCGAGAGTATGGGAGGAGGGTGGACGTGACGGAGAGTCAGGGTACGGAGTTGCTGGTCGCGGTGCACGATCTGCAAGAGAGGTTACAGGGGCTTGGTTACGGGTCGGCCCTGCACTATCATATGTTGGGGGCGTTGTTGATGGCGCTCATGGTTATCGTCTTCTTCTTGATTTGGAGGTCACGGGGATGAGTTGGCTTTGGAATGTGCATGAAGTGGGGGCGGTGCAGGGAGGGGTTCTGTTCGTGGTGTTGTTGGGGGGCTGTATGGGGGTTGGTTGGTGGGTGTGTATGTTGTGGGAGATGTGGGTCGGCGAGAGAGGGGGCAAGTGATGGATTGCTTAACCTTTCTGGTGGAGTACAGTCTTGGGCTGATGGTGTTGGAGTACGGATGGACTATCTTTCGTCGGATGATCTGGGGGGTTGTCAACGTATGACTGGGGTGGAGTATTGGAATCAGTGGCTTGGGGCATCGGGTCTCTCTGCCGGGCAGTTGCTGCAGAATTACCTTGTAGGCGTTCTGTTGGCAGCGGCGGCGGTGCGGCTTGTTGCACATTTTTTGCGGCCGCCTAGCGGCTGAAAGGAGCGTGCGGAAGTGGTACGGCGTGTTGTGGCTTCGGTGTGTCTGGTTGTGATGTTGATGTTCATGGCAGGGGTGGCGTTGGCTCAGACCGAGTGGGTGGCGCCGGACGTGGACTACAGTGGTGCAGCGGGGACGGCTGGCACGTCGATGCTCACCATTGTCTCTGGGATTCTGCCCATAGCCGGCGCGATTTTCGCGGGCCTCTTGGGCGTAACGTTGCTCTTCCGGGTTCTTAAGAAGGCGGCTCGGTAAGTCTGATCGGACCGGGTCGTGTGTCTCCCTCCAGGGTAGGAGTCGTGCGAGGGGAGTTGGTGGACCATTACTTCGTGGGTGGTTTACCGCTCCCCCCGCCGACAAGAAAGGGGTTATCCAGTGCGGCTGGTTACGTCGATTCTTATGATGCACCTAATCGTGTTCGGAGTGGCGGTATCGTCGGCGAGGGGAGCGGTGGCTGTCGAGGTGAGAGCTCCTTGGCGTACTCTCGATGGTGCGGGATGTGTGGGGTTTCTCGGGGTGGAATGCCAGGGGGACTATCCCAGTAGCTGTTCTTCGCAGTCGTTGAACTTCGCGGTGTCGAGAGGTGTGGAGGGACCAGGCGATTATGTGATTGGTGTGTGGGCCTGGCGGGCCACCTGGTCTGCGGAGGCGAAGGGGTCGTTTCTGATTGCTTTGGCGGAGGGGCAGCAAGCGGTAATTGAGGTTGATCCGCTGAGTTGTATTGAGGCGGGTACGTTGACGGGGTGGATCACGTATCGGGATTTGCCGGGTGCGAAAAGTGTTGGCGAGGATCTGCGAGAAGATATTCGGGGAGTAGCAAGCAGTCGGTTGGAAACAGGGCAGGGGGTGGGTAGTAGGGCGGCAGGAACGATGAGGGTGGGATTGCGAGTGGCCATGTGGATGGTGGTAGGTTTTGTGTGTGTGATCGGGTTTCTAGTGGTTCGCCGGGTAGTGTTCCATGGGTAAGTGGTTAGCTATATTGGTAGCAGTGGCTTGCTTAGGGGGGCTGCAGTTTTCGGCCGAAGCTGATTACATCTATGATGACAATGGAATCCCGACGTTTGTGTGGGAGCATCAGTCTACTCCTACCCACCCGGCCTGGAGCATTCAGGTGACGTACACACCTCTGGATGATCCTCGGGGTTTCACGAGTTATGCGCTGCCGAGTCCTTACACGCCGGCGGGATTTGGGTGTGTGTTCAGCTTGACGAGCTTACGAGGGTTGAATGTCTTGTGGACGTATATCAATGGGAAGAGTCCGCAGACGGGTATGTCGTGGACCAGGTCATGGCCGGCCACGAACGTCACGACGGCTCCTTCGGGAGTGACATTCAATGGAATTGACTTGTGTACGAACGGCAGTTATCAAGTGCGGATGGCCGGGGATGAGACGAGTCCGTGTCTTGGTTACAATCCACATGACATGACGTTCACGATCTATTTGAAGGATGGATCGTGGCAGACGGATTCACCGACGGGGGGTCCTCCTTCGCCTATTGATAACTGGGAGCCGTTGCCGGATCAGAACGAGCCGCCGCAGCTGCGGGTGTGGGTGTTTTATCCCACGACGACGACACCTCGGGCTGGTGCGACGTGTAGTGCGACTGGGTCGATTGGTGGGTCTCATGTGACTGATAGTGCCGGGCTGGCTGATTTCGGGGCTGGTCAGGCGGGAATAACTCACGTCACGGTAGACGATACGATCAGTGGAATTGCGCGTCATACTTCACGGGATGTTACACTTAGTAATGGAATAAGGAGTAACTTGGTCTTAGTGTTCGGGGTGACAGGTGAGACCTGGTGGGGCGGAACTAGTGGTGGAAGTGGTCCGGATGACCAGACGGGATGGCTCTTGAAGGGCTTGAAGGATC
>CAZUGW010000211.1:5155-6093 GCA_964620055.1 uncultured bacterium | reverse complement strand
ACGACATGTCGTGCCCCTACATCAGATCGTGACTGTGACGGCGGACAGGAATTGTAAGGGCACGGCAGGCCGCGCCCTCGCGATAGGTCGTGAACGTGGCAGTGTGAGGGCACGACATGTCGTGCCCCTACATCAGATCGTGAACGTGACGGCGGACAGGAATTGTGAGGGCACGGCCTGCCGTGCCCTCGCGATAGGTCGTGAACGTGGCAGTGGGAGGGCACGACATGTCGTGCCCTCCCACGATCACGTGCAGGACTCAATACCAGGGCACGCCATGTCGTGCCCCTACAGTTCCGTCACTCCCGGCCGCCAGTCCACGTCTTCGGCGAACTTAAGGTAGTCCTGCTCGGTGAGGTCCTCGGGCCGCCGGCCGGCGAGGGTGACGAGCACGCCCTCCAGGACGTTGGTGCCGAAGCTTTCGCCGCCGATGGGAGGGGTGGTGGTGATGAGAAGCCTGACGCCGCGCTTCCGCAAGGCCTCGACGTCATCCGCGCGGGTGGTGTTGGTGACGATCACCTTGCCCGGCAGCTCGCGCGGCCCGTAGCGCTTGATGAGCAGATAGTCACCGGCGATGACATCGGCCTCGCGGAAATACTGCGGAGACTTGGGCTTGCTGGTCTCCTGGGCTTTGCCGGTGGGATAAAGCATGGACATGGGCAGGTGGCGCATGAGGGGAAGGCAGATCGCGGCGAGGAGGCGGACCTGGCGCATGCTGCGGAGCGGGATGGGGACGCCGACCGCGTAGAGCAGGTCGCCGTACACCACCTTGGCGCCCAGTTCCGGGAACACCTCGGCCATCCCTGGCCGGTCCACGCCGGCCATCACCAGCACGCGCTTGCCCGCGACGTCCAGCTTGCCCTCCTGGGCGAGTCGCCGCAGGAAGAGCGGCTCGAGGATGCGCTTAATCCCGCCGCCGTCCACGACGGGGGTGATCT
>CAZUGW010000211.1:1615-5145 GCA_964620055.1 uncultured bacterium | reverse complement strand
TCCAGCCCGGCTCCCGGAGTTCGTACCTGCGTTTCCCGGCGACGAGGTAGCGGTCCATCCCGCCGAGGCCGATCGCGTCCACCTTGCCGTCGTACTCGGTGATGAGACGCGCGGCCTTCCGCGCGTCGCCGTCCGTGCCAATGCGCTCGAGGTGGAACGGAACATCCGCGAAGGTGCGGTCGGAGGTCTTGTTGCGTGTGGACGATCCGAGGCTGACGCTGATGACGGTTTTCATGGGGTCCCTCGTAAGGGCGACCCAACGGGTCGCGCGTGTAGAGCGGGCACTCCCGTGCCCTCCTCAGAAGGGGCGACCCACCCTTCGACTTCGCTCAGGGCAGGCCGGGTCGCCCCTACGGCCGCCAACACGGCGTGCAACTCCTTCTCGGTAGTGGCGCGGTTCGCCAGGTCTCGCAAGGAGCGTGCGTTGGGCACTGCGTGCAAGTACCAGGAGAAGTGCTTGCGCATTTCGCGCACGCCCACCTTCTCGCCACGCGCGGCGAGGACGAGGTCGAGGTGGCGGCGGGCGACGGCGCAACGTTCGCTGATCGTGGGCGGCGGAGGGAGCGGCTCGCCCCGCAAGGCCGCGGCGATCTCAGTGAACAGCCACGGATTGCCGAGGGCGGCGCGGGCGATCATCACGCCATCGCAGCCGGTCTGCTCCATCATGCGGAGCGCGTCGGCGGCGCAGTGGACGTCGCCGTTGCCAATCACGGGGAGGGTCACGGCGCGCTTCACGTCGGCGATCACGGTCCAGTCCGCCGAGCCACGGAACTGCTGATTCGCGTAGCGCGGATGCACCGCGAGCATCGCCGCGCCGGCGCGCTCGCAACGCAGGGCCAGCGCCACCGCGTCCTCGCCGCGGTCGCGCCAGCCGCGACGAAGTTTCACTGCCACAGGGAGGCGCACCGCGCGCACCACCGCGCGCACCATCGCCTCAGCGCGCTCGGGGTCGGCCATGAGCGAGACGCCGGAGCGGGCCTTGAGCACCTTGGGAACCGCGCAGCCCATGTTGAGGTCTATCATGTCCGCGCCGCGCGCTTCGGCCGCCGCGGCCGCGGCGGCAACGATGTCGGGGTCCGCGCCGAAGACCTGCGCACAGACGGGGCGCTCCGCCGGGCCGAAGTCCATCAGGTCCTCGGTGCGCCCGCTACCATAGTGCAGCGCGTTGGCGGAGATCAGGCCGCTATAGGCCAGCCCCGCGCCGGCCTCTCGACAGAGCAGGCGAAAGGGCGCGTCGGTGATCCCGGACATGGGGCCGAGCACAAGAGGTGGGTCAATGGTGAGGGATCCGATGCGCATGGCTAGCGGTGATGGTGCTCCCAGATCAGGCCCGCCCCCTCCATGAGCAGCCGAGGGAACACGTTCCGATCCACTCTGCTGCGTAGCTGCGGCGCAATCAGCGCGGCGTGGCCGCCGGTGAGCGCGACCATGGCCTCGCCGATCTTCGCGCGCATGCGCGCCACCAGTCCCTCGACCAAGGCCGCGGTTCCATTCACCGCGCCACTGCGCAGACACTCCTCTGTGTTGCGGCCGATGACCTGAGGCGGGGATTCCGCGGTCACGCGCGGCAAGGCCGCGGTCTTCTCGTGCAGGGCCGCCAGACCGGTGTCCACGCCGGGAGCAATCGCGCCGCCGAGCAGCTCGCGCTCGGCCGACACTGCGTCCACCACCGTCGCCGTACCGAGCGATACCACGATCACGGGCGCGCCGAGTCGGTTCACCGCGCCGACCGCGGCGCAGAGACGGTCGCCGCCGAGGTGCGCGGGCGGCGCGTAGCGGTTCGTCAAGGGCGAGGGCGTGTCGCCCTGGATCGCGAGCAACGGCAGATCATTCCGCTCGGCCCAGGCGCGCCAGGGCTTCTCGGCCTCGGGGACCACGGAGCAGAGCGCGAGCCCGTCGGAGGCCGGCAGCAGGCCGGCGCCCCCGGCCTCGCTGGTGCGATAGACCGCCACCTCTACCACCTGGCGACCGTCCCACAGGCCGATGCGGGTGGTAGTATTGCCGATGTCCACGACGAGAAGGCGGTTCACTGCTGGGACCTGCCGGAGGAGGCGGCATAGAACTCGATCCCCTTGGAGGCGAGCAGCGAGCCGGCGTAGGCCATGGCGATGAGCACGAAGGCGCGCGCCACCGTGACCGCGAGCAACCCGCCCGCGGCGTCGAGGGTGAGCGGCCCGTGCTGTAGGGCCCGCGGCAGGGCCGAGAACGCGCCCACCGCGAGCGCGAACACGACGAGCAGGAGCACCACGCCGATGATGAAGACCACGATCCCCAGACGCCGGCCCTCCCGACTCCCCACACTCTCTGCGTTCATCTCATTCTCCTACCTGGGGATGATAGCAAATCCGGAGCGCTGCGGCAACGCGGCGGGAATCGTCGCGTGTCATGCCGAAGTGTAAGGTATCAGCATTGGGAGAAGGTAATGGGCGAGTTCGCGTTCATCATCCATCCGGTGCACGGGGCGAAGGACATGGCGCGCAAGTACCCGGTGGCCGGGCTGCTGCCAGAGTTCGTGCTGGAGCAGATCGTGCGGCGCATGTCGCCGAAGCTGGTGTCGGAGATCACGGGGGTGCGCGGCGCGGGCGGGGCGACGTGCCACGGCTGGTTCGTGAGTTGTCCGCTCACCCCACGGCAGTTCGTGGACCTGCCGGAACCGGTCGTGATGGGCAAGATCATCCGCGCCGCGCAGGTCGCGCAGGAATTGGGCGCGAAGGTGGTGGGCCTGGGGGGGATGACCTCGGTGGTGGGCGACCAGGGGGTGACGGTCGCCAAACACGTGGACATCGCGGTGACCACGGGGAACAGCTACACGGTGTGGACCGCGGTGGAGGGGGCGAAGCAGGCGGCGCGGCTGCTGGGTACTGACCCCGCGCAGGCGCATGTCGCGGTGATCGGCGCGACGGGTTCCATCGGCCAGGTGTGCGTGCGGATCATGGCGGAGGAGGTCGCGGCGGTGACACTGATCGGCCGCAATGAACCGCGGCTGGCGGAATTGGCGGAGACGATCACGGGCCGCGCGCAGATCACGTACACCACGGACGCGGAGGCGGGACTGCGGGAGGCAGATATCGTCATCACCGTCACCTCCGCGGTGGATACGGTGGTGCCGGTGGCGGCACTGAAGCGCGGGGCGGTGGTGTGCGACGTGGCGCGGCCGCGGGATGTCTCGCAGCGGGTGGTGAAGGAGCGCCCCGACGTGCTGGTGATCGAGGGGGGCACGGTGGAGGTGACGGGCGAGGTGGACTTCCACCTCAACTTCGGCTTCCCGCCGCGTACCAGCTATGCGTGCATGGCCGAGACCATGATCCTGGCGCTGGAGGAGCGCTACGAGAGCTACAGCCTGGGGCGCGAGCTTTCCCTCGACCGGGTGCACGAGATCGCGCGACTGGCCGAGAAACACGGGTTTAAGCTCGCGGGCTTCCGCAGTTTCGAGCGGCAGGTGACGGAGGAGTATGTGGAGGGGGTGAAGAGGGAGGCGGGGAGGGGGTAGGGGCCGCCACGCGTCCGCCAGAGCCGCCTCGCGCGGTGTG
>CAZUGW010000211.1:0-1605 GCA_964620055.1 uncultured bacterium | reverse complement strand
CAAGCTACTACCCAGCGAGCACAGCTCCGTCCCCTCCTTTTCGTCGCGTACGCGCCGCGCTCGTGACCTTTTTCACAAATGCCCGTCACGGCCTCCCGAGACGAGGGCGGGAGGCCGTCGAGGCTCACGAGACGCGTGCTTTTTTTCACTAGTCCTACCGAAATACTAGACTAGGCTGCCACCAGGCCCAACGCGCCTCCAGGGTGATTCCTCCCTTTGCCGCTGCATTCACCTGCTTGCCCTCCAGGCAGACTACCGGGGGAGAGAGGCCTCGCGCCCTATTGACCGATTTGAGGGAATATGATATACTTCGTTCTCAGGCTTGTGAGCAATTTCACAAACTCCGCCCGACGCGGGACGGAGAGGTCCATCTCGGGGAGCAAGGGGGATCGGACTTTGACTTCTGGGTACAACCGAGTGCCAGAGCCGACGTTGGCTCGCCTCAGCCGCTATCTGCGGTGTTTGCGGGAACTCGTCGCCCAGAAGGTGAAAACGGTTTCCTCGGCCCAGATGGAGCAGAAGCTCGGCGTCCTGTCGGCGCAGATCCGCAAGGACCTCTCGTACTTCGGGGAGTTCGGCAAGCCGGGGATCGGTTACGACGTGCAGCACCTGCTCGACCGGCTGACCGAGGTGATGCAGCTCGACCGGGAGCAGCGCGCGGTGATCGTGGGGGCCGGAAACCTCGGCTCGGCGCTCGTCGGCTACCCCGGCTTCGCGAGATCGCCGTTCCGCATCGTGGGGATCTTCGACAACAACTTCGGCAAGATCGGCCGGATGCTCTGGAGCCTGGAGATCCAGGACATTCAGCAGCTCCCGGAGATCAACCTGGAGTTGCAGGCCACCATCGGCATCATCGCCGTCCCGGCCGAGGCGGCGCAGGAGGTGGCCAACCTCCTGGTCAAGGCGGGGATTCGCGCCATCCTGAACTTTGCTCCCTTCCACATCAGCGTCCCGTCCCACGTCGCGGCGCGCAACGTGGACTTTCTGCGGGAACTGGAGATTCTCTCCTACCACATTGACCGGCTGCAGGGGATCCAGCCGGACCCGGATCCGGAGCCGGTTCCCATCCCACAGTAGGTCCTTCCCCTGGTGGCCGCGAGGCCGTCAGACGCGGTGATGGCTTGGACTTCGCGCCAGTCGGCGCAGGTAGTCGCTGATGATCTCGGCGGTCGCCTCCGGCGCCTCTTCCTGGGGAGCGTGGCCGCAGTTGTCGAACCTCGCGAACTCCGCCTCGGGCACCTCGGAGGCAAGCCGCTCGCCCAATGACGCGGCCGCCACTCTGTCCTCCTCGCCCCACAGCACCAGCGTCGGCACGGCGAGGCGCGGATAGGACTTGGCGAGCTCGGCCAGCCCCTCGGGCCGCAGGGCCGCCGCGGTGGCCAGCAGCGCGCGGCGCGCCCCCGAGGATCTGAGCGCCTGGGCGTAGGCCGCCACGGTGGCGGCCCGGGGCCGATTGCGCGAGGCGTAGGAATGCTTCAGGTACTTGCGCACGAAGACCGAGGTCGGCAGCAGGTAGGTCGCGGCGCGCCCGAGCAGCGGCATCTGCAAGAGTTCGGTCATCGGGCAAATCGTTTCCGGATAGCAGAGAGGGCTGGCCAGGATGAG
>CAZUGW010000210.1:3245-6095 GCA_964620055.1 uncultured bacterium | reverse complement strand
CCCATCCCGCCTCCCCGCTACCGTCCTGCTATCTACCAAGTCGCTTCCTGAGAGCTTGAACGAAGAGGGGAAACAGGCCGTGCCCCGGGTTCCGAAGCGCGCCTACCTCCCCGCGAATCCCTCTCTCCCGTGGCCGCCGCGAACTCGGCGAAACCATCATCGCGGTGGAGGAGGGGGGAGTCTGGGGGCGTGGAGGATGGCCCTAGAGGCAACCAAAGACGAAACGCGGGCGAGCGATATAAAGCGCTAGGTTGTCATCCCGAGCGACTCGCCGGAGCGAAGCGTAGGCGAGTTATGCGAGGGATCATGACCTGCACGGAATGCCGTCGCAGACGCAACAAGAGACGCGGAGGGGTGAAGGTCTTGCCGGGGCCTGCGCGACGAGAAGGGGACAGTGTGCAGATATGGAACCTACCCCTGTGTTGTCATCCCGAGCGACTCGCCGGAGCGTAGCGCAGGCGAGTTATGCGAGGGATCATGACCTGCACGGAATGCCGTTGGAGAGAGACACGACCGCATGGGCCGAGACTACTTCGTCTACATCATGGCCAGCAATACCAGGACCCTATACATCGGCGTCACCAACAACCTCGAGCGGCGCGTGTGGGAGCACAAACAGAAGGAGACGCCGGGCTTTACGCAGCGTTATGACGCAACCATGCTCGTCTATTACGAGGGCTTCGGCGACGTGACCGTCGCCATCGGCCGAGAGAAAGAACTCAAAGGCTGGCGGCGGGAGAAGAAAGTCGCCCTGCTCGAGTCCACGAACGCCCAGTGGCAGGACCTGGCCGCGGACTGGTACCCCACGGCATTCCCGCGCCGGTTATGATCCCGTTGGCCGTTTCCCGGTTAGGCCATAATGATCCGCCTCTCTTGCTGTCATCCCGAGCCGCCCCGAAGCGCAGCGCAGGCGAGTTATGCGAGGGATCACGACCTGCACGGGTGTCGTTGGAGAATGAGGGACGCGCACCCTGCCGAAAACGAGCGGCACCCGCGGCCGCTGTCTCCCGCGTTAGCGCTCGAACCGAACCCAGAACGCGAGCACATCACCCCTCGGCTCTCGTTGCACCGGCGCAGCCTTGAGGCCCGCGCTCACCCTCCAGACGTTCACTGTCTTTTCGCGCAAGGCGAGAATGAGAGACAGCATGGAGAAAGGCTTGGGACCAAGGGGAGCGAGGATTACCCTCATCTTGCGGTGCACCAGACCGCTTACCAAGGAGTTCAGCATCATGGCAATCATGTCGAGGTTGCTGAAGTCATAAGTGAAAACGCGGTCCTTGGGCAGCAAATCGAGGAAGTCCTTGTTGTTCATCCTAACCTTAGCCACGAAGTCCGGATCACTACCAGGGTGAGCGTAGAGAGCAAATGCCTCGGTTGGATCCACGCATTGGTACAAGGCGAGAGCGGTGTGCCTCTCGTATCCCAATCCAGCCACGAGGGCATTCGGCACGGTTGGCAATTCGAGACCGGAGAAGCCATCAAGAGGTGCCATTGCATCCAACGGGATCCCGCTGACGCGTCTTGGCGGCGCGTACGTTGAGGGGCTGTATACGAGAAACAAGTCTATCTGCTGTGGCCCGGCCCTGAGCGACGCGAGGGTGCTGAGGAGGGAGGCATACCATACTCTCGTCATGGAGGAGTAGTCCACCAGTACCGATGCAGAGGGTCCAGCGCTGGTGGTCAGGACGTCGCGGATAAGGGTCTCCGTCGCCGAGGCTGTACTGCCGTCAGCGGGTATCAACTCATACCCAAGGCTTTTGAACAGAGCGTCGTTTTCAGGTCTCGAAAGTGTACGTCTATGGTCGGCAAACGCCAGCGCGATCCTCCTGTCGGCGGTAGCGCCAGACAGTTCATTGGCAACATGGACGGCCCTCTTCTCGTACCCAGATGCGGCGATGATGACTCGGAACGGCCGTGTGGGACGGCGTGGAAACGGGATCTGCTTGGCCTCAGTCAGTATCACTGGCCCCTCCTCCCGTTATGGGCAAGGTCGGCTGAGCCGTTGACCGCTCCCGGTGGCGCGCTCTGCCTGTAGTGCCGACCGGCCTGGCCACCCGTACCGGCCGTCGCCGCGGTTGTTCGGAAAGGGTGCAGTACTCCGCTAAGACACGGTGGCTGCTCAGGATACGGGTTAGGCTGACCGACTCGCACTTCCTCATCGTCATCCCGAACCTGGGCGATAGGCGGTAGGATAGCCTGAAGCTCCTGCCCCGAACACTGTCGGGGGGGTCAAAATCAGGACCGTAGGATAGGTCTACGATACCTCCCTCAAACTCGGCGTTGCGGAGCTTCTCGGCCAGGCCGTCCGAGGTGCGTGCGTCTACGGTGAAGCTCGCTGCCGGGTCAAGGGGAAAGCTGTCTGGATCAACCAATCGCTTGTGGAAAGAGCGACCGACATGCTCCAAGAGCGTCCAGATGTGGTGTTGCGGTGCTTTGGATCTTAGAGAGAGCTCGCTTAGAGCATTCAGGTAACTGCCGAATCGGTCCGATACTCTGCGTAAAGCGATGGCCTGCTTCCGTGGTGGTACTACCGGTCGTCTGATCAGATCCCTGCTTCCCCGAACGCCCTCAAGCAACAGCACCATAGAGTAGATGAGCCAGCGGGGATTACCTTCCGCGGCTTTCACTATGACATCCCAGCCGTGGTACACGTCTGCAACTCTGCGGGGTCCGGGCCTGAGCTTCTCGCCGAGCCGTTGCTGACGTTCGGTCTGCAGATCGCCGTACGTACGGGCACCTGTCTGAGAGTACTCTTTGCGTAAGAGCGCGATTGGTTTGGCTTTGCGGAGCACGTTCTGTCGCACTCTCACTCGCATCACGAGTCACAAATCACGCATCACGTTCCACCTG
>CAZUGW010000210.1:0-3235 GCA_964620055.1 uncultured bacterium | reverse complement strand
GTCGTGCAATAGCTCACGAAAGGCACTGTCGTACACGGACAGCCCGTCGAACAGGTTCCAAACCGCGGACCCCTTCTCATACGCTCTGGGGGCTCCACATTGAGCTGGGGATTGTGCAAACGGAGACCTCCCAAAGAACACGCTGGGCGCGATTCTGTGCTTGGTCTCACGTTCTATAAGCGCAGCAGCCAGTTTCTCGGAGAAGTCGCGGTCGGCCCTGCTGTCTGACGCTAACGGGATCACTTCGAAGTCCATATCCTTATATGCTTTCCTCTCCTCGGGCCACCTCGGCGTGGGACTCGTGCAGAGCTTGAGCAGGAATCGCTGATCCGCGCCGCTTATCGAGAAGCTCCTGTTCGAGAGCGCGCGGCAAGATCTCCAGCTCGTCGAAACACAAGGCCCACTTGCGTTGCTGAACTGCAGGAAACATGATCCTGAGAGTCTCGCAGACAGGTAGCAGAGCGGCCAGAAAATCAAGGTGGACGTAGGGGGGCATGTCCGGCCGCGGGCCACCGCGGGCTTCGCGCAGACGTCGGGCGCACGCGGCTATCTCGGAGACCCGGTCTGACAGGGCTAAGAGGACTCCGTCGAGGTCCGCTAGAGTGGTGGGCGGTAGCATCCAGTGCTTAACAGCGGCCCGTGCGAGCTCCTGCTGTGGGTCCCGGCCGTTCGCTGAATCCATGCCGGGGAAGTCTCGATCAAGGGCGTCCTGGAGAGCCTCCGTGAACCCGTGGAACACGTTAGTAGTGATAGCCGCCCAGAGGAGGGAGTGCGAACCCTCGACCGTCGGCAAAGCCTTCAGCTCGCGCTCCCACTGGCTATCTGTCGGTATGTAGACTGCCCAGAACGGCAATCCGCGTAGCGTTTCGTGTGCATGCTCGTCATTCCACTTGCTAAGCGCTCTATATGTTAGCATCTTGAAGAGCGTAGTCTTGCCACTCCCACGGGTACCCACCAGAAGGGTGTGGCTGTTGCTACGGAGCCTGCCGAAGTGCTCGTTGACCACGAACGTCTCTGCCACGGCTTTGAATGAAAGGTTGCGCGCGTTGAGAGTCTGATTGGGGTCGCCAGGCGGCATAGGCATCACGCACCTCCAGAAGCTGTCGGCCCGATTCCGCGAGGACCGATTGGCGAGATGTTCCATCCCACCGCCAATCCAAACGAGGTCTTCAGGATTTCGTCAAAGGACCTGAACTCACCGGGCATCAGACACTCCAAGTCTGGAAACTGGGCGACTAGCTCATCCCAGCTCGCTCGCCTCTTATCGCGAAGGTGCTGCCCGATCTCAGCGGCTACGACGTGCTCTCAGCGGCAAGCTGCTGTGGAGATCTCTCGCTGCCGAATCCCGTCTCGTGGGGTAGACGCACGGAATCCTCTGATGCTGGCTTCCATCCGCGGTCGAGATTCCACTGCCAGGTCGTCACGTGGCCGCGGCACGACCCATCCTCAGATTCCCGCCACAGCCGCACCATGTGGAACGTGTTACGCGTACACGTCGCTAGCCCCTCCTCAAGGACAGCAGACAAAGTGCCCGCAGCCAGCACGAACACTGGGAACCTTGCGTCCGTGTGAGCCCGCCTGAGCCTCGGGAAATGCTTGTGGCCGTGGACGACCAGGTCGAAACCGTACTCCGCCAGCAGATCCAATAGCTTCCCGGCGTTCTCCATTATGTCTTGGCTATTGTGCCCAGGGTCCTCTTGAGGCAATGGATGGTGGTGGCAGATGGCGACCCGAAACGCCGTCTTCTTCAGCTTCCCCAGCTGTTTGCTCAGCCTACTCAAACAGGTTTCGTCAACCGCGCCTCTGGTCTTCGCAAGTTCGGCATCGCGGAGCGGAACCGTATTGAGCACCAGAAAAGCACAATCGCCGACGATCTCGGTGCAGAAGCAGTCGGCCCAATATCCGTTCTGCGCCTGCCGTCCGGCTATAGGGAAATCGCCACCGACCTGCTGGGGGAGGTCAAGGGGATCGCGATCACTCCCATCCTCGCGGTAGACGTCATGGTTTCCGAGCGTCCCTACGATATACGGTGCGCCGAGCGCTTCCCTCACCTCATTGGTATGGTGCCAACCAGCCTTGAGGCCGCTGATATCCGCCGCCCAAGTGAAGTCACCTGGGATTGCGAGAACGTCTGCCGTGAGCTTCTGGTCGTCAATGAGGCCCAACAATGACTGTATGGGGTGCGACGTAATGGGTTCAAGCGGCATACCTACAGTTAGAAACGACCTCCCTACTGCGCTCCCTGGCGCGCAGTGTAGATCACTGGCCACGGCTATGGTGACTTCCTGCATCTTAGGGCTCCAGGCATCTGGGTACGGTGGGCCGGTGACGAATGCCTCTGGTCCCAGCGCCACCAGGATTCTGCGACACTCAATCTCTCACCTGCTGACTGCTCTGATTGCATCGGTTACGGCAGTGCCGCCATCCCCTTCCCCCGTACCGCCTGCTAAGACCTCCTCCCAACGCCCTCCCGCGCCGGTCATGATCCCTCGCATAGCTCGCCTCGAACAGCACGAGGCGAGTCGCTCGGGATGACAGCGGGGAACCCCCCGCGCAGGAGTGTGCGTCTCCTGGCCGCGAATGCCGCCCTTGAGCGCGCCCTCCGACTCAACGTGCAGCCGTACCTCAGCGCTACTTCTTTCGCTTTGCCTCTCGCTGACCAATCCGCTTCAGAAGGTCCTTGGCGCAGGCGTTGTCCGGCGTGAACTTCTTGAGCACGATCTTCACGTACTTCCGCGGGGCCTCGGTGCGCCCTTTGGCAAAGAGCGCCTCGGCAAGGTCGAGCGGCATGCCCTGGGTGGTGTTGTGAGGGCAAGGACTGGCCTCGTTCGCGGCTGCGAGCAGGCACCGCTCGGCCTCCGCGACGTTGCCCTCCTGCAACGCGATCAGGCCGAGTTCGGTGTAGGCCTCGTCTGTCACGTGCCCCTTTCCGGGGCTGGCCTCGCGGTCCTCCTTGATTGCGGTCAGGTACGCCTGCTTCGCCTTTCCAGGCTGCTTGCGCTCTGTGTAGAGCCGGGCGACGGCGATACGCGCATCACCGGCGAACTCGGGCGAGGTAGACCGAATCGCCTCCTCGTATACCGCGATCGCCTCGTCCGTATGGCCCAGTTCGTGCAGCAGCTCGGCCAGATCCTCCGAGTAGAACGAATAGTCGAAGTCATCCCCTTTCACGAGGGACATGGCCTTACGGTAGTAGTCCTCGGACTTCGCCGCAGCCGCGCGGTCTATCTCCGTC
>CAZUGW010000209.1:5813-6119 GCA_964620055.1 uncultured bacterium | reverse complement strand
ATCGCTCGTCCTGGTGGGACTGCCGGAGCGCAGGAACCAGTTAGTGCAGTCCCAGCCCTCTCTGGCGCGGGTCTTTGACCTGCTTGAGATCAGACCTCTGAGTGAATCGGAGACTGAGACGTTCTTCCGGCAGTCGTTCGCAAGCGTTGGGATGGTGCTGCTACAGGAGGCCGTGGAGCCCCTCTGGAGCTATTCCGGTGGCTATCCGCCGTTCGCACACGAGATCGGTGATGCCGTGTTCAAGGGCGATACTGACCGGACGATAGACGCTATCGACGCCTGGCGAGGCGTTTTCAACGCCGCCGA
>CAZUGW010000209.1:0-5803 GCA_964620055.1 uncultured bacterium | reverse complement strand
GGGAGCAAGTACATTCAGCCCCAGGTCTATGAAACCGTCCGGAGTGACCGCTACCGGTCGATTCTGTCCAAGCTGGCCACAGGAGAGCCGATCATCAGGCGTTCGCAGTACATTGAGAAGCTCTCGGCCGACGAAAAGAGAGTGTTCGACAACTTCCTGAGGAAGATGCGCGAGCTTGGCGTGCTTCGGCAAGTTCCCAGCCTGGGGCGCGGCGTGTACGAGTTCTCCAGCTTGCTCTACATGACGTTCTTCGAGCTTGAGGCCTGGCGCGCCCAGCAGTGACACTGCGTCTCGGCCCCGCGGGCTTTCGCGTATCTGGTATAGTGTAGCCCAACTATGAGCACTCCCAGTGAAGACCTTCACGCCGACCTCGTCGTGATCGGCGCCGGCGCGGCCGGCGCCTCGTGCGCGCTCACCGCGGCGCGGGCCGGGCTGTCGGTGATTCTGCTGACCGGCGCGGCGAATCTTGCCGAGTCCAATACCGATGACGCCCAGGGCGGCGTGGTGGCCCGCCCGCCAGGGGACACCGCCGATCTCCTCGCGGCGGATATCATGAACGCGGGCGACGGCCTCTGCGAACCCGAGGCGGTGCGGCAGTTGGCGGGGAGCGTGCCCGAGGTGATTGACCGCTTTCTCATCGGGGACATCGGCGTCGCGTTCAGCCGCGACGAATCCGGCGAGTTGGACTACACTCAGGAGGCGGCCCACTCCGTCCGCCGCATCGTGCATGCCGACGACCTGACCGGGCACGAGATCGCCACCAAGTTGCTCGCCGCGGTGGTGCGGGAGTCCCTGCGTCCGCCGGAGGCGGACCGGGACCCCGGCCCCGGCCGAGCCGGGGCTCAGGGGCCGCGGATTCAGATCCTCACTCGCCACACCGCGGTGGACCTGATCACTACTCCACACCATTCCCTAGATCCGCTCACGGTCTATGGCGATATCGAATGTCTGGGTGCATTCGTGCTCGACCAGGAGAGCGGGCGGATGCGGCGCATCTTCGGCACGCACACCGTCCTCGCCACCGGCGGCCTGGGGCAGCTCTACCTCCACACCACCAACCCCCGCGGCGCGCGCGGCGACGGCCTGGCGATGGCGAGCCGCGCCGGGGCGCACATCATCAACGCCGAGTACGTCCAGTTCCATCCCACCGCGTTCTACCACCGGGACGCGGAGCGCTTTCTGATTTCCGAGTCGGTGCGCGGTGAGGGCGCGGTCTTGCGCGACCGCGATGGCGTCGCCTTCATGCGCGAGTACCACCCGGACGCCGACCTCGCGCCGCGGGATGTGGTGGCGCGGGCCATTCACGAGGAGATGCTCAAGACCGGCGCGGAGTACGTCCTGCTCGACCTCTCCCCCCTGCCCGTAGACCCGCGAACCCGCTTTCCCAACATCTACGAGACGCTGCGGAAGTACGGCGTGGACATCACCAAGGACCCCATCCCAGTGGTCCCGGCGGCGCATTACTTCTGCGGCGGGGTGAAGGTGGACCTGTGGGGGCGGACCGATGTGCGGCGGCTCTACGCCGTGGGCGAGGTGAGTTGCACCGGCGTGCACGGCGCGAACCGGCTGGCCTCCACCTCGCTGCTCGAGGCCGTGCTGTGGGGCCGTCGCGCGGGGGAAGACGCCGCGCGGGACCGCGCCGCCCTCGACCCCGCGGCCCTCGCGAACATCGCCCACTGGCACGACGAGGGGCTGACCGAGACCATTGACCCCCTGCTCGTGATCCAGGACTGGACCATGATTAAGAGCACCATGTGGACCTACGCCGGGATCGTGCGCACCGCCAAGCGCCTCGACCGCGCGGTGGCCGATCTCAGCTACCTGGAGCATCGCGTCGAGCAGTTCTACCGCGAGACCAAGCTTACCAACTCCCTCGTCGGCCTCCGCAACGGCCTCCGCGCCGCCCGCATCATCGCGGAAGCGGCACGGCGGAACCCGATCAGCCGGGGATGCCATTGGAGGGCGGACTGAGGTCTAGGGACAGGCCGTTCCCTAGACCCTAGACCCTAGACCCTACAGGTTCTGCGGCACCTCCCCCAACACCACCTCCACCTTCTGCTCCCGCCCTTTCCGCCACACCGCCACCGTGATCCGGCTCCCGGCGTCATGCGTGCGCACTTCCTTGCCGACGTCCTTGGCCGTGTTCACCCGCTTCTCGTTGACCTTGAGGATGACGTCTCCCCCCTGAATCCCGGCCCTGTCCGCGGGGCCGCCGGGGACCACCTCCATCACCACCGAGCCCTTTCCGCCTGGCACGCCAAGCGAGGCCGCCTCCTTCGGGGACAGTTCTTTGTGGCTGATCCCAAGCCACGGCATCTTGCCGGTCTTGATCAGCCGCTCCGCCACCTGCTCCGCGACCTCGGCCGGCACCGCGAACCCGATCCCCTGGGCCTGCGGGATCATGGCGGTGGGGATTCCCACCACATTGCCGTTCAAGTCCACCAAGGCCCCGCCGCTGTTACCGGGGTTGATGGAGGCATCAGTCTGCATCAGGTCCTGTAGCACCACCCCGCGGGAGGGACCGACCGCTCTCCCCCGCGCGCTGAGCACTCCCACCGTGACGCTGTTCTCGAACCCGAACGGGTTCCCGATGGCGATCAGCCAGGCCCCGACCGGGAGGTCGGCCGAGCTCCCAAGGGTAGCCTGCGGCAGGTTCTTGCCGCCCTCGATCCGCACCACCGCCACCTCGGTGAGGGGATCGCTCCCCACCAGCTTCGCGGGGAAAGTGCGACCGTCGGCCAGGGTCACCTGAATCTGGGCCGCGTCCTTGACAACGTGCGCGTTGGTGAGGACATAGCCGTTCTTGCCGTCAATGATGGTCCCGCTGGCCTGTCCTCGGCCGGGGAACGGTTCCTCCAGGAAGCCACGGCCGTGCGGTCTCACCTCTGTGTCGATGTTCACCACGGCCGGTCCCACCTTCGCCACCGCGGCCGTGATCGCGTCCTGCCCCTGTCGGCTCACCGGCGGCAAGGCCTCGCCGTGGGCTACGGTGATCTTGGCGGTCGGCACTTGCTGTTTCGACAGCCAGTGCCACGTCAGGGCCGCGCCGATCAGCACGCCCACCAGGGCCGCCAGGAACACGGCCGCCGCCGATCCTCGGGTGCGTCTCATAGCATTCCTCCTGCCATTCGCTCGGCGAGGGCGATCAGCATCCGCGTCCCGGCCCCCGTCCCACCTTCTGCCTGATGCGGCTCATCGCGCTCGCTGTAGGCCGTCCCGGCGATATCCACGTGCGCCCAGGAGGTCTCCCCCACGAACTCCCGCAGGAACCACCCGCCCGTGATCGTGCCCGCCGGCCGGCCCCCGACGTTCTTCAGATCGGCCAGCTTGCTGTCCAACAGCTTGCGGTACTCCGGGAAGAGCGGCAGCCGCCACATCCGTTCACCCGCCGCCTCCCCCGCGTCCAGCACCGCCTCCACCAGCGCGTTGTCCGTCCCCATCACCCCCGAGGCCACCTGCCCCAGGGCGATGACACAGGCCCCCGTCAGGGTGGCGACATCCACCAGATGCGTCGCCCCCAGGTGCCGCGCGTACGTGATCGCGTCGGCCAGGATCAGCCGGCCCTCCGCATCCGTGCTGATGATCTCGACGGTCTTTCCGTGCAGCGTGCGCACCACGTCGCCGGGGCGATAAGCGCGCCCGCCGGGTTTGTTTTACGATGCCGGGATCACCGCGGTCACATCGAGTGGCAGCTTGCGCTGGGCGATGGCCCGCACCGCCGCCAGCACCGCCGCCGCGCCCGCCATATCGCTCTTCATCAGGTGCAGATCGGCCGACGGCTTGATCGAGATGCCCCCGCTGTCGAACGTGATCCCCTTCCCGATGAAGGCCACCCGCGGTCCGTCCGCCCGGCCCTGGTGTCGCAATACGATCAGTCGCGGGGTGTTCTCGCTCCCCTGGGCGACCGCGAGCAGCGCCCCCATCCCCAGCTCGCGGATCTCCTCCTGCTCCAGAATATGGGCCTGCATCCCCGTCTGGGCCGCCGCCTCAGCCGCCTCCCGCGCCAACCTGGATGGCGTCATGTCGCCTCCCGGGAGATTCACCAGGCGGCGGGCATAGTTGGTGGCCTCCCCCGCCGCGCGGGCCGCGCTCGCCGCTTCGCTGGCCACCTCCGCCTCGCCCGCCGGCAACCCGATCAGGCGCAGTTCGTCCAACCCCTCTGGGAGGCCCGGTTCGCTCTTGCACTCCTCCCCCCGGTAGAGGCCGACGTAGGCCCCCTCCACCACCGCGCGCACGGTTAGCTCCAGCCGGAACGCCGGAGGCAGCATCTGCGCCAGAGTCGTCGCCACGCGGTGGCAGCCGCGGTCGCGGAGTTGTCGCGCCGCCGCGCCCATCGCGCGCCGCAGCGCGAACAGATCGAGCTGGCCGCTCTCCCCCAGTCCCACCACCGCCACGCGCGCCACAGGCAACTTGCCCTGCGTGTGCAGGATCGTGACCTCGCCGGCCCGGCCGCGAATCTCGCCGGAGTCCAGCAACTGCCCGATCAGCCCGCCCAGGGCGGCGTTCGCCTCCGCCGCCGGGCCGGCTAGCAGCGCCCTCTGCACCACGCCCACCACCACCGCCTCCCCCGCGTACTGCCCGACCGACTCCGCCGATACCGTGATCTCCATGGCTTTCCTTCTTGGCGCGGGCGACCCAAGGCTCCTGTTCACCCGCGCGCGTTTCCGGTATAATCCAAAGGTGATTTTGTGACAAGACCCGGCCTGCTCCGTCCCGCCGGTAGCGCGCGGCAAACCGCACGCAAGACGCTTGCCCGCTGGAACTCGCCCAGGCGTCGTGTGTCCAATACGGTAGCGGAGGGGTAATACCTCCCGCGTGGCCGCCGAGGAGAATGACCGTATGTCCCAACCGTCCAGCCATCCTGTGGCGGAGGTGCTGGTGGACGCGGGGGTGATCACCCGCGATCAGTTCGCGCTGGCCCTCGCCGGGAACGGCGGCCTCGAGCGCTTCGACGAGACCATCATCCGCCTCGGCCTCGCCGACGAGCACCAGGTCTACACCGCCATCAGCGCCCGGCTCGGGTTGGAGTACCTCCCCAAGCTGGACCGCGAAATTCCGGCCGGACTCCTCGCCCTCGTCCCCGGCGAGTTCGCCATGCGCCACCAGGTCCTCCCCCTCTACGAGGAGGACCATTCGTTAGTGGTGGCGATGGCCGACCCCTTCGACGTCACCGTGCTCGACGACCTCCGCCTCCTCACCGGCAAGGAAGTCCGCGCCGTGGTGGTCAACCCGCGGCAGATTTCCGAGATCATCGAGCAGTCCTACATGGAGAAGATGTTCCGCGACATTGACGATATGCAGACCGAGGAGATCGCGGAGGAAGATATCGAGATCGCCGACCTGCAGAAGATGGCGCGGGAGGCCCTCGTCATCAAGCTGGTCAACCTGATCATGCACCAGGCCATCCAGGAGCGCGCCTCGGATATCCACATCGAGCCCCACGAGCGGGAACTGCGGGTCCGCTACCGGGTGGACGGCGTGCTGCACGACGCCAGCTCCCCGCCCCGGCATCTGCATCCCGCCATCATCTCCCGCGTCAAGATCATGGCCGAGATGGACATCGCCGAGCGCCGCCTCCCCCAGGACGGGCGCGTGCGCATCAAGCTCAGCGGGCGCATGTTCGACCTGCGCGTCTCCTCCATCCCCACCCTTCACGGCGAGAGCATCGTGATCCGCCTCCTCGACCGCACCGCCGGCGCCATCCCCCTCACCGGCCTAGGCATGCGGGAGGACTCCTTCGCCCATTTCCGCCAGCTCATCACGCGCCCCCACGGGATCATTCTGGTGACGGGGCCGACCGGCT
>CAZUGW010000208.1:3358-6120 GCA_964620055.1 uncultured bacterium | reverse complement strand
GTAGTTGTAGTATTCGCCGCTCTCCGCCGCCAGCGTCTCGTGCCGGAAGATCTCGAAGTTCCCCACCTCGAAGTGCTGATGCCCGCACCAGTAGTCCCCGCACTCGAAGCGGAACCACGTGGCGTCCGGCGACCAGTCGCTGCGCGCGTAGACCTTGCCGACGCCGGTGGCGATGTGCGCCAACGGCATCGCCTCCATCGGCAGTGGCTCCTGATCCAGGTCGGGGCGGTACAAGAACTCCAGGATCTTCGCGCCCGGGGCCTCCGCCCATCGCTGCCGGTTCATCGCCACCCGCGCCAGCTCCGACCCGCGGAAGTACTCGGCCAGCAGGTCCCGCAGCACGTGCGGGCTCTCGTCCCCCTGCCATCCCCCTCCACCGCGAACTCCTCCGCGCCGTTATCACGCCGCGGCCGCGGGTAGGGGGTGTAGAGATCGTAGGCCAGTCGCTGATACCAGAACCGCGGAGCGAGCGCGAACCCATCGTACCCCTCGATCCGCCGCGCCAACTCCAGCATCTCCGCCCCGTGCCACACGGAGTGCCGCTGATACCACCCGCACTCTGTCCACCCGCCGCCCTGCCCGAACTCCTGCAAGGTCGGCAGCATCCGCTGCTCGTACAGCTTCTTGAGCGCGTGGTCGCGAAACTCCTGGGCCCGCGGGTTCTCCCCCCAAGTCGCATAGGCGATCCGCAGATAGCACAGCCCTTTCGACGGCGTGGAATTGTGGAACGCGCTCTCGTCGTCGGTATAAGTCTCCAGGTGCGGGTTCAGCCACGCGATCATCTTCTCCCGATCCGTGGGCGCGATGTGATCGTGGAAGAGGTCGTAGGTCAGCGCCACATTGGTGAGCCGGATCCACGTGTCCTGATGCTCGTTGGTGACGCCGCGATCCAGTTCCTTCATCGCCTTCGCGACGAACTGCTGAATCTCCTCCTCCCCAATTCCCTCCACCGCGTTGACGATCCCGCGCGCCAGGAGCTGGTTGCTGTGCTTGATCTCCTCGTAGAGCTTCGGGTACTTCTTCGCGCGTTCCTGGACGAATCCCGGCGGCCCCAGCAGTCGCGGGTGCTGTCGCAGTGCGCTCGCCCACGCGCCATTGGCGAGGCGCGGCGCGGGCTTGGGAACGGCCATCCTCACCTCCGCCGGGGGGTGGTTCATCGCGGTCATGTCCTGCCTCCTGCTTCGACTCTTCGACTCTTCGACGGTAGTGTTCTCTCGGCCCCCTCCCATCCCTGCCCGGCGCAGGGAGGAACGCCCGCCCGCAGAAGCGTTCCCTAGGAGGAGTGAGAGCCATGGAAAGCACGCTGCATCTCCACCTTCGCCGCCAGCAGTTGGTCACCAACGACCGCGGCTATATTGAATGGCAAGTGAACACTCTAAAGAAGGCGGTCCCAGCCGAGAGGACCGCGGTTCTCATCTGCGACATGTGGGACAACCACTGGAGCCGCGCCGCGGTGGAGCGCGAGAACGCCTTCGTCGGCCGCCTGAACGAGGTGGTGAAGGCCGCTCGCGCCAAGGGGGCGCTGATCATCCACGCGCCCTCCGAGACCGTGGACTTCTACGCCGATCATCCTGCGCGGCAGCGCATGTCCTCCCTCCCCGTCATCGCACCGCCCCCTGACCTGCCCCACGAGGACCCGCCCCTCCCTGTAGACGACTCCAACGGCGGTTCCGATACTTGCGAGCCTGAGTGGTATCAGGCCTGGACACGGCAGCACCCGGCGATCGAGATCCACGACGAGGATGCCATCTCCGACCAGGGCAAGGAGATCTATAGCCTCTTGCAGACGCGTGGTATCCAGCAAGTGCTCATCATGGGCGTGCACACCGGCATGTGCATCCTCCACCGCTCCTTCGGCATCAAGCAGATGGTGAAATGGGGCGTGCCCATCGCCCTCGTCCGCGACCTCACCGACGCGCTCTACAGCCCCGCGCGCTCCCCCTATGTGAGCCACGACGAAGGCACCCAGCTCATTATCGGCTACATCGAGAAATTCTGGTGCCCGACCGTGGTGAGCGAGGACTTTCTGTAGGGGCACAGCATGCTGTGCCCTTGATTGGGGCCGTCTGGATTACGTTACATTTGGAAACGATCACGAAGGCGGATGGCACAGCATGCTGTGCCCTTGATTGGGGCCGTCTGGCCGTTCCTGGATATTCTCCGTGCCTTTGTGCCTTCGTGTTGAAAGCCGTCCCTTATGCTATAATCCCCCGTCAACGTCTCACCTCCAAGGAGCCACTCGTGGAAGGAAAACTCAGAATCGCCCTCGCCGGCGCCGGCTTTGGCGAGAAGTACCTGGTCGGCCTGCTGCCGAATCCCGACGTGGAAGTCGTGGGACTGTACAGCCGCCGCCAGGAGCGCGCCGCCGAGATCGCCGACCGCTACGGTTTGTCGTTTCACACGCGCCATTATCCCGAGTTGCTCCAGCACCCCCGTCTCGACGCGGTCGCCGTAGTCACCCCCAACAGCACCCATGCCGAGTTCGTGCTCGCCGCCCTGCGGGCGCGCAAGCACGTGATCTGCGATAAGCCCCTCGCCCTCAACGCCGCCGAGGGCGCGGAACTGCGCCAGTTCGCCGACGCGGTGGGCGTGAAGCACGTCACCTTTGTGCCGTATCGCTTCTCTCCCGCCTCGCTGGCGATGAAGCAGGCGATGGCCGAGGGCCGCGTGGGGCGGGTGATCCGTGTCCGCGGGGGCTGGGGCGTTGACTTGCGAAACGAGCCGCTGCGGTGGCGCTTCCAGTCCAAGCTCTCCGGCCCCGG
>CAZUGW010000208.1:0-3348 GCA_964620055.1 uncultured bacterium | reverse complement strand
GCAGGGCTTGTATGGTTCGATCAATTCCATGACCGCGCCACCCACCACGCAACAGCGCGAAGTGGCAGCCCGCGTCGCCAAGCAGGTCGCCGACCTGGGCGCACACCTTCTCGATCTCCTCCTGTGGTGGGTCGGCCCCATTCGCCGCGTGCTGGGCCGCTGCCAGACCCAGGTCCGCGAGCGCCCCGCCGAAGTGGGCGGGCTGATGAAATCGGTGGACGTGCCGGACGAGGCCTCCGCCCTGCTCGAGTTCGCCGGCTCCGGCGTGGGCAGCGTCAACCTCAGTTGGAACGCGAAACGCGATCAGAAGGTCGAGATCGAGGGCGACGCGGGCACGCTCACCTACGAATCCCCCTCTCTCCTCCAATGGCTCGACGGCAAAGGCCCCTTCACCCCCTCCGTCACCTTCCTCCCGCGGGGCGGCTCAAAACCCGAGACGCTCCCCCTGCCGCAGATGCCCTACTTCGACACCCAGCCCCGCGCCCTCGCCTGGATGTTCATGCACGTCGTCTCCTATCTCCGGGGCGAACCCAAACCTGACCCCGTGGCGACTTTTGCCGACGGCGCCGCGGTGCTCCAGGTGATAGACGGGATGCTGGAGTCGGGCGAGACGGGGAAGTGGTTGGAAGTCTAGTCCGCGGCGGCGCCCGCAACGCTGGCGGCGGGTCCCACTGCGCGCGGGGGCAGGAGGGGATACTCCTTTCACCCCTCTCCTTTGGCCTTTCTCCTCTCCTGACGCCGTTTGACGCGGGTCGGTCGTAACCGCGCGCGCCACGCCAGGACGGCCACTCCATTCACCGCAAGCAAGATAACCGCGGAGACGGCCACGCCCAACGGCTGTACCGACCCCGCGAGCGCGCTGTTCGGCGGATTCCGGGGATCATAGACGATCTCCACGCCCGCGCCCTTTGGCATGGCCGCGAAGTCACGTTGGCTCACCTCTTGTCGGTGGCCGTAGGCCCGCCCGCGTAGCTGGAAAGTGTAGGTCACTGCGTAGCTGGGGTGGCTGTAGAACGTCTTCGGCTCGCGGGTGAATTGCGACGCACGTTCCACCACCCGCGCCGTTGCGCGCCGCCCGCGAGTCAGGAGCATGACGCGGTCTAACACCAACGTGCGAATGAGCGCGTAGTCCACCGCGAGAAGGAGCAGCACTGCCGCAAGCGGCCACAGCGAGCGTCTGTGCTGGCGGGATCTACGGTCAGGTGCAGGCATGAGGCGGAGGTTCGTTCGACAGGAGCTTGCCTCCTGCCAGGGCCGCAACTCTATGGCGACTGGCGGCCGAGTTCAGTCAGGCATGGCAGTCTCTCGGATTCTGGCAGGAACGAGTGGCGGAAGCCGTTCTGAAGCAACTCCATCACCTCCAGCGCGCCGAAGCCCGCTCTGTCCAGGCAAGCGTACTCGTCGGCCAAAGTCGTGCCGAAGAACGTCGGGTCGTCGGAGTTAATGGTGACAGGAACCCCCGCGTCGAATAGCGCCTTGGCAGGATGCACGTCATAGGAGGGGCAGACGCCCGTGAAAAGGTTGCTGGTGGGGCAGACCTCCAGCGGGATCTGGCGCTCTGCGAGGTACGCGACCAGGCTCGGATCCTCCACCGCCCGAACGCCGTGCCCAATCCGCTCGGCGCCCAAGACGCGCAGCGCGTCCCACACGCTCTCGGCCCCGGCCGCCTCGCCGGCGTGAACGCTCAGCCGCAGCCCGTGGTCGCGTGCCAGGGCATAGGCCTCGCGGAACTGCGCCGGCGGGTAATGGTGTTCGCTGCCTCCAATGGTGATCCCGATTACCGCCGGGGAGCGCAGCGCGATCAGTTCCTTCACCTGAACGAGTGCGCACTCTGGGCCGTAGTCGCGCACCAGGTCCACGATCCACTGCACCCGCACGCGGGGATGCTCTGTCGCCTCCTCCAGGCACTCCACGATCTGCGGCAGCGGCAGGCCCCGGTTCACATATTCGATGGCGGAGGCGCTGATCTCCGCATAGACCACGCGCTGACGCGCGAACTCATCGAGCACACCGCGGATCAGCAACCTGAGATCCTCCGGCGTGCGGATGAACAACCCGGTGAAAAAGAACGTTAGCAGGAAGTTGTCGAAGCTCTCGTACTGAAAGAGCTGCGTCACCTCCTCCTCCGACCAGCGACGCGGAACTAGGAAGGGGCAAAGATTGGCGCAACTCTCGAACAGAGCCAGGTAGCGGTCATCAAGGCCGCGCAGCGCGTTCTCGACCCCGTGTCGGTTCAGAAGCTCGACCAACACGGCCGGCGGGATCGCACCACGGAGGTGGACGTGGAGGTCGGCCTTGGGGAGGCGCGGGAGGAGTTGCCTGAGGTCGTCAGCGGTCATGGTACTACCGACGGGCGTAGGTACGCCCGCCCTACAAGTAATGCCTCACCCCCCGGAACTTCGCATACCGTGCCTTCACGAGGTCATCAACCGGCATCGCCTGCAGCCGCGTCAGGGCGCGGGTGATCGCCTTCTCCACATTCGCTGCCGCGGCGGCGGGGTCGCGGTGCGCGCCGCCCAGGGGCTCGGGGATCACCTCGTCCACCGCGCCCAGGGCGAGGGTCTCCTTGGCGGCAATGCGGAGGGCCTCGGCCGCCTCGGAGGCGCGGCTGGCATCGCGGCCGAAGGTGTTGAGGATCACGGCGCACGATTCCGGCGGGATAACGGAGTAGATGGAGTGCTCCAACATCATCACGTGATCGCCCACGGCCATCCCGATGGCCCCGCCGCTGCCGCCCTCACCGACGATGGTGACCACGATGGGCGTGCGCAGGCCTGACATCAGTTCCATGTTCTCGGCGATGGCGTTGGAGATGCCGCGCTCCTCGGCGTCAAGCCGCGATTCGGCCGCCGGGGTGTCAATGAAGCTCACCACCGGGAAGCCCAGCTTCTCCGCGAGTTGCATCACTCGCGCGGACTTGCGGTACCCCTCCGGCCGGGCGGAGCCGAAGTTGCGCGACTGCCGCTCCTTTACGTCCCGCCCCTTCTGATGCCCGATCACGGCCACGGTCTGCCCTTTGAACGAGGCTAGGCCCGCCACCACCGCGGGGTCGTCGCCGAAGCGGCGGTCCCCGTGCAGTTCCATGAAATCGTCGAAGATCGCGGCCACGTAGTCCAGCGTATAGGGCCGCTCCTGGTGCCTGGCCAACTGCACATTATCCCAGGGGCTGAGCATTGCGAACACCTCTCTGGTGACCTGCTCCTGCCGCCGTTTCAGTTCGTCCACCCGCGCGCGCAGATCCGCCCGGCGCTCTTCCGTGATACTGGGGGACTGGAGCAAGCGCTCCATTTTCTGCACGTCGGCCTCGACCTGCTTGAGTCGCGCCTCGAACTCCGCCCACCGCATCAT
>CAZUGW010000207.1:0-6178 GCA_964620055.1 uncultured bacterium | reverse complement strand
GATCCGGATCAATCTTCACGTCGCCCTTGAACCCGACCAGCACCACGTCAATCCCGGAGTACCACATGCTAGAATTCGGGAAGACGCTGGTGAAGGTGTGGACGATCGTCGCCCAGTCCGTGGGGGAGAGCTGGTAGAGGGGGATCCACTGCGCGATCACGCCGCCCTCGTTCAGCCGGTCGCGGCAGATCGCCCAGTGGTCGGCCGAATAAAGCGTGCCGTTGCCGGCGATGAAGGGATGGATGGGGTCGGAGCTGATGAAGTCGTACTTCTTGGTCGTCGCCTTCACATAGTTGGCGCCGTCGTTGATGATGATCTTCACCTTGGGATTATGGACGACATCGTAGTTCCACTGCTTGAACTGCTCCGTCCCACCCGGCACTTCGTCGTTCAGTTCCACCACCGTCACCTGCTCCACCCCGGGATAGGCGCCGATGATCCCGCTCGACACCCCTGCGCCCAGGCCGATGAGGAGCACCTGCTTGGGATCGGGGTGAAGCAAGACCGGTAGGTGGCCGAGCATCTGGAGGGCGCGCATATCCGGCATGTACGTGGTGGCGACGGGCTGGGCGTTGATGGAGATGCTCTGCATCCCATCGCCTGACTCGAACACGTCCACGGAGGCCGAGACGCCCTCCCGGTGGTAGCGCATCCGCATCATGTTGCGGGCGGCGGTATCTACCGTACTGCCGGAACTACGCCCCGTGTACTCTCCGCCCGCGAACGGCCCCCAGCCGCCGAAGAGCAACTTGGTGTCGAACCTGGGCGGGAACACCGCGACCAGCACCACGGCCGCCACCATCACCAGCCCCACCGCGGTTCTCGTCCCCCGACTCCAGGGCTTCGCGAGAGAGATGGCGAGCAGGCCGCCCACCGCCATCAAGAAGAGCGAGGCGATGACCATGGAGGCGGCGAGCCCGAGGAACTTGATCAGCACGAACCCGCCCAGCAGCGAGCCCAGGATGCCGCCGAAGGTGTTGACCGAGTAGACGTCGGCCACCGTCCGGCCGACGCGCCCCACGCCGTGGGAGTGCATCCGCACCAGAATGGGGAAGATGGCGCCGGAGAGAAACGTGGGAACGAAGACAAGTAGGAAGCAGATGATGAACTGGGCTACGATCAGCAGCTCGAACACTCCGTAGGTCCAGTCCCACAGCCGCAGGAAGACGAAGGGGAGGCGGTTGATGATGAGCGGGCCGGCCGCCGCGCACAGTCCTCCGAAGAAGACCAGACCGGCCACCAGCGCGCCGCGATTCTGCGCGGCGTCGGCCGTCCCCGCGAACACCGCGCTGCCCAGCGCGATCCCGATCAGCACCGCGGTGAGCATGGTCGCGAAGGCGTAAGTGGTCGAACCGAGGATCAGCACCAGGCTCTTCGTCCAGACCACTTCCAGGGCGAGGATGGCGAGGCCGCAGGTGAAGGCCAGCGCGAGGATGACGCGGTCCGCGCGCTCCAGGGGCCTCTTCTCCTCCTGCTCCGCCGGGCCGACGGAGGTGCGAAAGACGGACGACCGGCTCATCAGCACCGCCGCGGCGGCGAGCAGGAAGTTGCCGCAGGCGGCGATGAGGAGCGTGCTGGGAACGCCGTACCTGGCGATCAGCACATAGCCGGCGGCGACGCTGCCGGCCACCGCGCCGGCGGTGTTGATGGCATAGAGCCGCCCCACGCCCAGCCCCAACTCGTTCTCTCGGTCCACCAGCAGCTTGCTCAGGACGGGCAGGGTGGCGCCCATCAGCGTGGTCGGGATCACCAGCACCCCGAACGAGACCACGAACCGGAAGAGCGTGAAGAGGGTGAAGCTCTCGCCCAGGTGCGAGTAGACGGCGGGATAGGCGTGCTCGACCAGCTTGAGGAGGAACGGGAGCAGCACCGCGTAGACGCCCACCACTCCCTCCATCAGTCCGTAGACGAAGAGCGGCTGGAGCCGGCCGCGGTCAATAATCCGCCCGGCCGCATAGCTCCCGAGCGCCAATCCGGCGAAGAAGGCGGCCAGCACGGTGCTCACCGCGTAGGTCGTCACGCCGAACACCAGGCCGAACTGGCGGACCCAGATTACTTCGTAGATCAGGCTGGTGAGCCCGGACAGGAAGAAGAGGGCGTACACCAACGGCGCCCAGCGGCTCGCCGCGGTCCCGCGCGCGGCGCTCGCGGGGGCCGCGGGGCGGGCGTCGGTCTTCGTCTGTGGCATAGCTATCCTCGCGCGCAATTTCCGGGCCGCAACGAACTCCATGCGGCCCGGCAGGTTCGGGGAATACCGGAGGGAATCTACTTCCGTGCTATCCGGGCTGCTTCCTGCCCGAAACCGGCTATCGGCTATTTTACCCAAGAGGAGTACACGATGCTCGTGGTCAAGGTCGGACCCGCCAGCGGCGATTTCGTGGGCGATACCAACCTCCCCATTCAGCAAGCCATAGACGCGGTCGCCGCCCGCGGCGGCGGGACGGTGGAGTTGGCCGCCGGCGTCTATACGCTCTCAAACTCCGTGTTCCTGAAGCGCAACGTCCGCCTCGTGGGCGCGGGGACCGACACCATTCTCCGCAAGTGCGACGGCGTCGCCAGCGGCTTCGCGGTGGACGCGGACTACGGGCAGACGAAGGTGACGGTGCAGGACCCGACGGGCTTCCGCGCGGGGATGGGGGTGGTGGTCAAGGACGACCGCTCCGGCGGGTGGCTCGACACCCTCGCCACCATCGCCTTGGTGCAGGGCAACACCCTCCACCTCGACCGCAGCTTCGTGATGGATTACGACGGCGACCAGGGCGGCCTGGTCTACAACGGCTTTCCTCCCGTGGCGGGCTTCGATGTGGACGGCGTGGTGATCGAGGGGCTGGTGGTGGATGGCAACAAGCAGAACAACCCCGTCCGCCTCAACGGCTGTATCGGGGGCGGGTACTACTTGCACCGCGCCCGCAACTGCCGGATCGCGGACTGCCTGCTGCACGACTTCAACGGCGACGGAATCAGCTTCCAGATCACCCAGGACATCGTGGTCGAGCGTTGCGAGGTCACGCACATCACCGGGCTGGGCCTCCACCCCGGCACCGGCTCGGCCCGGCCCGTGATTCGGCAGTGCCGCTCCCACGACAACGACGAGGACGGCTTCTTCCTCTGCTGGCGGGTGCAGGAGGGGCGGTTCGAGCGCAACGTGTTTGCCAACAACGGCCGCTTCGGCATCTCCATCGGCCACAAGGACACCGACAACCTCTTCCTGAACAACGTGGCGAGCAACAACCGCTCCCACGGCCTCTACTTCCGCGACGAGAAACCCACCAACGCCGGCAGCCGCAATACCCTCCGCGGCAACACCATCGAAGACAACGTCGGCAGCGGCATCCACATCACGGGCCACACTACCGACCTGCTGTTTGAGAACAACGTGATCCGCGACACCCGCGCGGGCGACGCCCGCACCCAGCGCGTCGGCCTTTGGGTAGGGGAGAACGCCGCGCGCGTGCGAGCGGTAGGGAATAGGATTGAGAATCATGTGGAGGCGGAGACGGTGGGGCAAGTGGAGGTGTAGGGGCACGACATGTCGTGCCCAGACCAGCTTCCTTGTTGATATTACCGGCTGGGAGCGGCACACGGGAGGTAGCTCATGCGAGGACGTTCCAGGTTCACGACCGCTGAGGCGGCGCTCATTCGACAACTGCTGCGCCAGAGGGTCGGGCTTCTACGCGGCCAACAGAAGCGAGTTCGTGACGAGCTTCGCGACACGGGATTCTACATAAGCGATTGGGGCCACCAGCTTACGTCCAAGGGTTTCGATCACCTGATAGCGCAGGGCCGCATCAAGATCACTGGCGGGGGAGCGCCTCCGCGGGAGCCACGCGAAACGTTGGAGGCGGCTCCGAATCCCCGAAATGACGAATCATACGTCATAGACCTGAACGTTGGGCAGGAGCTTGCCTCCTGCCACTGTAGGGCGGGGTCACCGAACTCCGCCCAAAGCGCTGTGAGTGGCCGCTATTGGGCCTGAGGTTGTGATCCCTCCCCGCGTTTCGTCGCTGGGAGGCAGATCCCGCCGCGAGGCGGGTCTTGCCGCTCCTCTACACCAACTCGATCATCACCCGGCGGCCCACTACTGCCGCGGCTCGCTGCAAGCTCGACAAGGTGATGTCGTTACTGGCGCTAAGGAGGCGGTCAACCTGAGTGCGACTCGTCTTGAGCAGCGTGGCCATCTTGTTCTTCGAGATCTTCTGCTCTTTCATCGCTTCGGCGAGCTGCCACGCCACGACCTCTTTCACCGCCTGAGTCTGCGCCTCCTCAAAGACGCCCTCCTCCTTGAGGAAGTCGTCAATGCTCGAGCCCATATGCCTCTTGCTCATTGCTCCAACTCTTTCTTGCGCTTTCTCACCAGTGTCAGATCTTCCCCCGGCGGGCCTATCGAACGCCCACCCCCGCCGCCTCCCGCGCGGCCTGTCGCATCCTTCTCCGCTCCATCAGCCGGATCACGCCGATGGTGCCGAGGTAGAGGGCGACCATGGGGAGCGCGGCGACCGTCATGGTGAAGATGTCCCACGTGGGCGTGATGATCGCCGCCACGATGAAGATGCCCACCGAGGCCTCCCGCCAATACCGCAGCAGCAATCGCGAGTTCACGATGCCGAGGGCGGAGAGGATGATCAGCACGATGGGAAGCTGAAACCCCAGGCCGAAGGCGACGTAGAACTTGAGGAGCAGCAGGAGGTTATCGCTCAGGTTCAGCAGGGCCACGGTATCCGGCGCGCTGAACTTCAGCATCCACTGCACCGACGGGTAGGTGAGCAGATAGGCCATCGCCACCCCGGCGACAAACAAGACCAGGGAGGCGGGGACGACCGGGCGGATGGCGCGGCGCTCCGCCGGTTTCAGCCCCGGCGCGATGAAAGCCCAGACCTCCCGGAAGATCAGGGGCAGCGCCACGAGCAGGCCGCCCACGAGGGAGATCTGCACCTTGACCATGAACGGCTCGAGAAAGGTGCGGTAGTTCAGCTTCCCGCCGAGGTGGCGCAGCGGCTCGACCAGGGGGCGGGCGAGGAAGGCGTAGACGGGCGTGTACCACACCCACAGCGCGACCATGCCCAGGACCACGTACACGGCCGACCGCAGCAGTCGGGACCGCAGCTCGTCCAGATGGGAGATCAGATCGGTGCGCTCGTCCTCGTGCAACGCCATCTCCGCGGGGCGCCTCTGCGTTCATGCTACCCCGACGGGGGAGACTTTACCGCCGCGGCCGACGGGCTGTCAATGCGGGGGCGTCAGATGTTATAGGCCCCCGGGCTTACGGCGGGGGCGCGGCGCTGGTCCTCTCGCAGGTCGGCCAGCGTGGTTTCCATCAACACGTCGTTGATCGCCCCGCTGAGGCGACGCCACAAACCATGGGCGGCGCAGCCGGGCGCGCGCTCGCAGGTGGAGGGGCGCGCCACGCAGCTAATCAACTCGAGGGGGCCCTCCACGGCCTGGACGATCTGCAGCGCGGTGATCTCGGCCGCCGAGAGGGCGAGTTCGTAGCCGCCCGCCGAGCCTCGCTCTGCGTTGACCAGCCCGGAGTGGCGCAGGGACATGGCGAGTTGCTCCAGGTACTTCTGCGAGAGATTCTGCGCCTCGGCTACCGCGGCCAGGTGGACCAGTCCCTCGCCCTCGTGCCGCGAGAGCTCGATCATGAACCGGAGAGCATAGCGCGCCTTTGTGGATAGCTTAAGCATTCTCTCTCACCATCCAAGGTCTTTCTAAAAACTACCCCAGGGCCGAACGGATCGGCCGGTCGGTTCTATCATGGTATTTCCAGACTCGTGAGAAAATGCACAAGGCCTCGTCGCAGCATGGCTACAGGCATGGTTCTCAGGAGCTGGTCCGGAGGCGAAATGGCCTCTGCGCCCTCAAATGGCCCGATTCCGGCCGCGCGGGGTTTTCCTACCTTACATATTCCTTCTCTACCCTGCTCGTTCCTCTTGGGTTCGTGACAAAATGCACAGATTATTTTAGGGGCGAGCAAGCCGGGAGGTTTCCCTCTGGGGCGGGTGCGAGGCGATTCAGGCGGTGCGAGTGCGGAGGTCTAGGATCGCCCCCAGCGCGGGATGGGCGAGTTGCTGCTGGATCCAGCGCCACGCCTCGGGCGACTGTGGCTGCTCCCAGTCTGGTGTGAACCCGGAGTCCAGGTAGAGTTTCAGCGCGGGCAGCCGGGACGAGGAGGAGGTAA
>CAZUGW010000206.1:0-6180 GCA_964620055.1 uncultured bacterium | reverse complement strand
AACATGATGAGTTATCGTATGCGCGGGGCCAGGGGCGAGGGGCTGGGGGCCGGGAGAGACAATGGAGCCTGAAAGGTGTTGATTCTCGCGTCGCAATCGCCACGTCGGGAGGAGTTGTTGCGGGCCGCCGGTTTGGCCTTCCGTGTGGTCGCGCCGGAGGGCGACGACGTCCCTCCGCTCCACGCGCGCAGCTTCCCCGCGGTGGCGAAGCGGATGGCCCTGCGCAAGGCGGAGTCGGTGGCGGCGCGCAGGCGCGGCGTGGTGATCGGCGCGGATACCATCGTGGTGTGCGAGGGCCACATCTTGGGCAAGCCGGCCGACGCGCGGGAGGCGAGGCGGATGCTGCGCTTGCTGAGCGGCAAACGCCACCGGGTCTACACTGGCATGGCGCTCGTCTCCGGAGAGAAACGCAGGTTGGGATGCGAGCGCACCGAGGTCACGTTCCGTGACCTGAGCGAGGCCGAGATTCGCCGCTATGTGGCCACGGGCGAGCCGCTGGACAAGGCGGGCGCGTATGCGATCCAGGGTCTCGGCGCGGCGCTGGTGTCGCGGGTGGAGGGGTGTTACACTAACGTCATCGGCCTGCCCGTGCCCCTGTTGCTGGAGATGCTGGAGGAGATCGAAGAGTCGAGGATTCCTTGACTTTATGACCACTTCCTCGTTCGGAGGCAAGTGATGCGGCGTCTCGACGCGAAACAGAATCGTCTATTTGCAGTGGTGGCGACGCTCTGCCTGATGTCGCTGATGCTGGACTCGTGGCAGAGCGCGGCCCAGCGCGTCGGCCGGCACACCTGGCTCGACGGAACGGTATGCGCGGCGGCGAGTCCGCTGCAGGAGCTGGTGACGGCGGGGACGCGGGCGATGGAGCGCGGGGCGGCGCGGCTGACCCAGAGGCGGCGCTTGTCGGACGAAAACGCCGCGCTGAGGGAACGCGTCGCGGTCCTGGAGGCGCGCCTCGTCGCGCGCGGAGAAGACCGCGCGAAGACCGACCGCGAGCGCGACCTGGGCGCCGCGACGGCCGGGCTGAACCCGCGCGCCCCAATCGCCAACGTGATCGGATGGGGCGATGACGGCTGGAGTTCGTACCTCGTCCTGGACTACGGGGAGAGCGCGGGGGCGCGCGTCAAGGACGTGGCGGTGGCCAAGGCCGGGGTGGTGGGGCAGGTGTACGCGGTCTCCTCCACCGCGGCGCGGGTGCTTCCAATCACCGATCCGGCGAGCGGAGTCGCGGCCCTGGTGCAGCGCTCGCGGGAGACCGGGGTGGTGAAAGGGACGGGGGACGGGCGGTGCGAGTTACGCTATCTCGACCCGGACGCGGACGTGGCGCCGGGCGACACCGTGCTCACCTCCGGCGCCGGGGGGATCTTCCCAAAGGGCCTGATGGTGGGCACGATAACGGCTGTCAAACAGGATCGCCGCGCCCCGGGGAAGGTGGCGGAGGTGCGACCGGCCGCGGCGCTGCGCAAGGTGGAGGAAGTGGCGCTGGTAGGAGCAAGTAAAAAGTAAAAAGGCAAAAGGCAAGAACCATAGCAAGTTATCCTATTCTTTTTTTACTTTTTACTTTTTACTTTTGCCTTCCGGAGGTGGGGGTATGTTCCATATCGCGAAGCCGGAGGACCTCAAGGCCGGTAAGGTAACCGACGTCTATTTCCAGCGCACGGTCGAGGCGCTGCGGAAGCACGGCATCAGGAAGCACGTGCTGGCGGAGGTGCGGGCCACGTCGCTTCCTGAGGGCTATGAGTGGGCCGTACTCGCGGGCGTGGAGGAAGTCGCGGAACTGCTGTCCGGCGTGCCGGCCACGGTGCGCTGCTTGCCGGAGGGCACGCTCTTCTCGCACGAACCGGTGCTCACTATCGAGGGCGAGTACACGGACTGGGGCATCTACGAGACCGCGCTGCTGGGTCTGCTCTGCCAGGCCTCCGGGATTGCGACGAAGGCGGCGCGCTGCCGGGTCGCGGCCGGGGAGCGCACGCTGATCAGCTTCGGCGCGCGGCGGATGCACCCGGCGCTGGCCCCGATGATCGAGCGCAACGCCTACCTCGGAGGGTGCGACGGCGTGGCCGTGATCGCCTCCGCCGAGTTGCTCGGCCTCCCCGCCTCCGGGACCATGCCGCACGCGCTCATCCTCGTGGTGGGCGAGTCCGTGGAGGCGTTTCAGCTCTACCAGCAGGCGATGCCGGCCGGCTCTCCCATCGTGTGTCTGGTGGATACGCTGGGCGACGAGAAGTTCGAGGCCATCGCCGCGGCCGAGGCCCTGGGGCGGTCGCTCACCGCGGTGCGCCTGGACACTCCCGGCTCGCGCCGGGGCGATATGCTCCAGATCCTTCAGGAGGTGCGCTGGGAGCTCAACCTGCGGGGCTATGACTATGTGAAGCTGATCGTTTCGGGGGGGCTCGACGAAGAGGAGATCGCGCGCCTCAACGAATTCGCGGATGGCTATGGGGTGGGCACCGCGATCAGCAACGCGCCCACGATCAACTTCGCGCTGGACATCGTGGAAGTGGAGGGGACGCCTTTCACCAAGCGCGGGAAGATGTCGGGCCGCAAGGCCGTGCAACGGTGCCTGAAGTGCGGAGTGACGCGGGTCGTTCCGGAGCCCGAGAAGTCTCGCCACACCTGCGGCGGCGACTTAGAGGACCTGCTCCAGCCGCTCACCCGAGACGGAGTGGTGGTGCGCGACCTGCGGCCGGTGACGGAGTTGAGGGAGTACGTGCTGGGACAGGTGGGGAGGAAGTAAGAAGTAAAAAGTAAAAAGGCAAAAAGCAACGGAGTTAGATGAGAGTCAGATAGTCCTGTGGCTCTCCGATCAGCCCCTGTCCGCCTGTCTCGGCACCGATGATCTCGGCTCTTGGCACGTTGATGGGGTCGGCCAATTCGGATGCGGATAGGCCGGACTGTTCACGCCACTCAGTTAGGGGGGACTTGGTTCTCATGGACGTGGGTGCTCCCCTTGGGTAAGTACGCCCGATCTGGGTTTTCCTCGCAACTCCTTCAGCCACCGTGTGGCATCCGCATATTCGGGGAGTCGGCCGCCGAGTTCCGCCACATGCTCTAGGCGCTCAATTGCTTTCCCCCGGTTCCCCAACTCCTTGTACGCCTCGCCCGCATACAGATACGGAGTCAGCCATTCTGGGGCATCCCTGATCTCCTCTTCACACCGGCTAGCCAGTTCCTCCCACTTGCCGTCCTTGCGAAGTGCCCCGATCTTCGCGAAGGCGTCATACTTCGCCCCGACATAGAGGTCCGATCCCCCCTGATCCGTGACCCGCTTATCACCCGGGAAGGTATACGTCACAACGGGCGCGTAGGGGTTCTGGGGCGGGTTCACAGTCACGGAACCGGAACCAGTGTTGGCGATGTTGTCCCCAGTTACGTTGCTCTGCTGAATAGAGAATCCCGTCCTGGACGCCGTGGCCTTGTCTTGGGCATTCCCCGACGCGGGCTTCGGTAGAGGTTTCGATTTCTCTGGCGATCCTGGTGATGGCAGAGGCGCGGACTTCAACGGATCCGTAAGCCTAGTCTGAGGTGTATCCAGCTCCGCGACCTTCGTGGGCGAGGCGTTTGGTCGTGATCGCTGCGGCCCAGGTGCGATCGATTTCGGCGTCCCGGCTTGTGGTGGCAACTGCGCCACATGTGCATTTCGGGGTGGGCCCTGCACTGTATCGGCGTTAGAGGATTTTCCCGACGTAGACCAGATACAGTAGAACACGACGGCTACCATGCCCGCAGCGAATGCTGTCCCAACGACCAGACGCGCCAGCACGTTCCCCAGACGCACCACCGACTGCGTTCCGACCCACCCAAGGCCCAGGATCGTAAGTGTGGCGGCAGACCAGGCACCAAATACGCTGAACCTCGGTGAGAAGACGGTTATGTAGCCTAGGCCCAGCACCACCATCGCCCATGCGGGATGAGTGCGGATATAGGCCCACACCGCCTTGAGACGTGCCACGTCGGACATAGCCTTATCATAGCACAGAACCGCTCTCTGGACACCCCTGTCTCTCCGCCAGGGTGTGCCCTCTTGTCGTTGGTCAAGCGGTGTCCGTCCCGCCGCAGGCGGGCGGACGGCATTGTGCCAGATTGATCCCTCGCTTCGCTCGGGATGACAACCAAGGGGTCGGGATGACAGCCAAGGGATCGACATGACAACCAGAGCAGTGCACAGAACCAACGCGGAAGGGTCATACCCCCGCCCGGTATGAAGCATGTAGGTCCGAAAGGCAGAAGCAGGAAGGCAAGCGACAAGAGAGAGAAGGCAAGAGGCAAGAAGGAAAGAGGGCGCTAGACGCCGCCGTTGATGATGATGAAGCCGGTGGCGGGGCTGCCGGTGTCGCTGACGATGAACTCGCCCACGCGCGGCTGCCCGGACTTCATATACACCTCGTAGGGCACCCGGTAGGTGGTGGTGTCAGGCACTAGTTCCGGATCACCGATGGTGCGGATGACCGCCGGCGGATTGCTCTGAAATACCTCGCGCAGACGCTCCCCGGCCTGGCCGGAGCTGCCGTAGGTGGTTTGCAGGGAGCGGTAGTAGTAGGTGGCGGCCTCGTACTTGCCCTCGATGAGACAACCCCAGAAGCCGCGCACCGCCTCCTGGGCGTTCTGGGCCGGGGACGGAGGTGGCTCCTGCCGCATGAAGATCAGCACCGCCGTGACCAATCCGATCACGACCACCGCCAGGCCGATCCAGGCCAGGCGTGAGCTTCTTGGGCTGTCGGGTATTCTCTGGGGAGGCGGGGGCGCGGAGACTTTCTGCTGCTCGGCCACCTCTTGGACGGCCCGCTCCAGTTCGGAATCGCGATCAACCGCCCGCTGGCGGCGGCCCAACTGCCGCAAGGCGTCCGCGATCTCGTTTTGGGCGTCGCCCCCGTCTATGTCAATCCGCTTCGGCATGGCAAACTGCGCCCTTCCGTCCTAGTTCCGAGGTTCGTCGCGCTCCACCCGAATCCTGCCGCGCTTGACGTCCTGCCGTCGCGCGACTAGACTCGGATTGCGACCGCGGCGCCCCCGTAGCTCAGGTGGATAGAGCAGAGCTCTCCTAAGGCTCGTGTCGCGCGTTCGAGTCGCGCCGGGGGCTCCAGGGATTGATGTTACCATATTCCGTGTCGCGAGTCTGGAGCGCGTTTGGGACGGGAGGACGGGAGGAAGGGAGGAGGGGAGGGGGGAACGGACTGCGTCTCCACAGCACCGAGCGTAGATTCGCCCGTTCGCAGGGAATCGCCCAGTTCTCATTGAAGTCTCTCCGCGTCATGAAGATCATCGTCGGCCTGGGCAATCCAGGGCTCAAGTATCGCCGCACCCGCCACAACTTCGGGTTCATGGTCGTGGAGGCGTTGGCGGAGCAGCGCGACCTGCGATTCCGCCGCGGCCGCTTCCGCGGGATGCAGGCGGAGGGGCGGATCGGCAAGGAGCAGGTGGTGCTGGCCAAGCCGCTCACCTACATGAACCTGAGCGGCGAGTGCGTGGCCGGAGTGGTGCGCTACTACCAGTGCGAGTTGAGCGATCTGCTGGTGGTGTTCGATGACATCCACTTCGATCTGGGGAAGATGCGGCTGCGGCGGGGGGGCAGCGCGGGGGGACACAACGGGGTGGAGTCCATCATCGAGAGTCTGGGCAGCCCCGAGTTCCCGCGCCTGCGCCTGGGGATCGGCCAGCCGCCGGAGTGGATGGACATGATGAGCTATGTGCTCAGCCCGTTCCCGCGCGGGGAGGCGAAGCTGGTCGCCGAGACGGTGGAGCGCGCGGTGCTGGCGGTGGAGACGTGGCTCTACCACGGCATTGACGAGGCGATGAACAAGTACAACTGATCAAGGAAAAAGTAAAAAGTAAAAAGGCAAAAGCCAGGGCAGGAGGCAATCTCCTGCCCTGGCCGCCGCCAAGTGCCCGCGCTACATCGGTGGGGATACCACCTGATAGACCACCGTGGCCCCGTCGTAGTAGGGCTGGTAGTAGGTGCCATTGCAGTTATAGTAGGTCACCCCGCCAGCATACGCCGTCCAGCAACTGCTAGTCGGGATAGTCGTCACGGTGGAGCCGATAGAGGCGATGGCGGCGCCGGTGGCGACGCCCGCAGCATAGCCGCCATAGCCCCAGCCGTGGTCAACGTTCACGTTGACGTCGGTGCCCCAGCCGCCGGCGATCACGTTGCCACCGCCTACGACCACGTTGCCCCCACCC
>CAZUGW010000205.1:0-6191 GCA_964620055.1 uncultured bacterium | reverse complement strand
CAGGAGGCGCGGGCCTTCGCCAGCGGCCTCGGCTATCCCGTGATCGTGCGCCCGGCCTACACGCTCGGGGGGACGGGCGGCGGGATCGTGTGGAACGAGGAGCAACTGCACGACGTCTGCACCCGCGGCCTGAAGATGAGCATGATTCACCAGGCCCTGATCGAGCGGTGCGTGATCGGGTGGAAGGAGATCGAGTTCGAGGTGATGCGCGACGCCGCGGATACCTGCATCACCATCTGCTCGATGGAGAACTTCGACCCGATGGGCGTGCATACCGGCGACTCCATCGTGGTCGCGCCTACGCAGACGCTCGGCGACCAGGAGTACCAGATGCTCCGCAGCGCCTCGCTGAAGATCATCCGCGCGCTGGGCATCGAGGGCGGGTGCAACGTCCAGTTCGGCCTCGACCCGGAGAGCTTCGAGTACGTGGTGATCGAGGTCAATCCGCGCGTCAGCAGATCGAGCGCGCTCGCCTCCAAGGCCACCGGCTACCCCATCGCCCGCGTCGCGGCGAAGATCGCGGTGGGCCTGCGGCTGGACGAGATCCCCAACGCGGTGACGCAGAAGACCCTGGCTTGCTTCGAGCCGACGCTGGACTACATCGTGGTGAAGATCCCGCGCTGGCCCTTCGACAAGTTCCAGACCGCGGACCGCAGCGTGGGCACGCAGATGAAAGCCACCGGCGAGATCATGGCCATCGCGCGCACCTTCGAGGCGGCCTTGATGAAGGGAATACGGTCGTTGGAGATCGGGGCCTTCGGGCTGCGCGCGAAGAACTCCGCGCAGTGGGGCGCGATGGAGATCGAGGAGGGACTGCGCGAGCCGACGGACGAGCGCCTGTTCATCATCGCGGAGGCCTTCCGCCGCGGGATGATGGTGCGGGAAGTGGCGAAGCTGTCGCGCATTGACCCGTGGTTCCTCACCAAGGTCAGAAAGCTGGTGGACCTGGAGATGGAACTGCACGACGGCGGCGCGGAGGGGCTGACCGACGAGCTGCTGCGCCGCGTCAAGCTCACTGGCTTCTCCGATCACGAGATCGCGGATCTTGTCGGCCTCCCTGAGCCGAAGCTGCGCGCGCGCCGCCGCGCGCTGGGCCTCATCCCTTCGTACAAGATCGTGGATACCTGCGCCGCGGAGTTCGAGGCCGTCACGCCGTACTACTACTCCTGCTACGAGTCCGAGGACGAGGTGACGCGGTCCGAGCAGAAGCGCGTCATCGTCATCGGCGCCGGACCCATCCGCATCGGGCAGGGGATCGAGTTCGATTACTGCACGGTGCACACCGTGTGGGCGTTGCGGGAGGAGGGCTACCAGTCCATCATCATCAACAACAACCCGGAGACGGTCTCCACCGACTTCGACACCTCGGACAAGCTCTACTTCGAGCCGCTCACCGAGGAAGACGTGCTCAACATCATCGCCCGCGAGGAGCCCGAGGGCGTGGTGGTGCAGTTCGGCGGGCAGACCGCGATCAACCTCGCGGGCATCCTGCACGCGAACGGGGTGAAGTTGCTCGGCACGTCGTTCGATGGCATTGACCTCGCCGAGGACCGCGACCGATTCGAGCGCCTGCTCACCGACCTCGGCATCCCCAAGCCGCCGGGTCGCGGCGTGACCTCTGTCGCGCAGGCCGCGCAGACCGCGAAAGAGGTCGGCTACCCGGTCTTGGTGCGGCCCTCCTACGTGCTCGGCGGACGCGGGATGGAGATCTGCTACTCGGAGGTGGAACTCCTCTCCTACATGCGCCTCGCGGCCGAGGTCTCGCCGCGCCATCCCATCCTCGTGGACAAGTACATCGCGGGCAGCACCGCGGGCGGCGGCAAAGAGATCGAGGTGGACCTGATCTGCGATGGGGAAGAGGCGCTGATCCCGGCGATCATGGAGCACATCGAGCGCGCGGGGGTGCACTCCGGCGACTCCATGGCCGTCTGCCCGCCCGTGAACCTGAGCCAGAGCGTGATGGACCGGGTGGTGGACTACTCCACGCGCATGGCCCTCGCGCTGGGCACGAAGGGCCTGATGAACGTGCAGTTCGTGCTGGACAGCGACGACACCCTCTACGTGCTGGAGGTCAACCCGCGCGCCAGCCGCACCGTACCCTACCTCTCCAAGATCACCGGCATCCCCATGGTGAACGTGGCGACGAAGTGCATGTTGGGGCGGAAGCTGCGGGAGTTGGGCTACACCCCGGGGCTGTACCCCGCGCGGCCGTACTACGCGGTGAAGGCGCCGGTGTTCTCGTTCTCCAAGCTCACCGAGGTGGACACCAACCTCGGCCCGGAGATGAAGTCCACGGGCGAGATCATGGGCATGGACCCGGAGTACCCGAAGGCCCTCTACAAGGCTCTGGTCGCGGCCGGCGTCGAGGTGCCGGACGAGGGGACGCTGCTCGCGACTATCGCCGACCGGGACAAGGCCGAGGGGGGCGAGCTGATTCGCCAGTTCGCAGAGCTCGGCTTCCGCATCTACGCCACCACCGGCACGCACGAGTACTTGCAGAGCCTCGGCGTGAACAGCATTCCGGTCAAGAAGATTCACGAGGGATCGCCCAACATCGCCGACCTGATTCGCTCCGGCGAGATTGATCTGGTGATCAACACCCTCTCCCCTGACCGCAACCCGGAGCGGGAGGGCGCGCGCATCCGCCGCGCCACGGTGGAGCACAATATCCCATGCCTCACCTCGCTCGACACCGCGGGCGCACTGCTGCTAGCCCTGTCGAGCCGGAAGCGGGGGAGCGAAATCACGGCCACGCCGATGCATCGGTATGTTGAGATGTAGGGAGGAAGGGAGGAGGAGCTAGGTGGACCCCTCCCTTCCTCCCTTCCTCCCTTCCGTGCTATCATCACGCCACTGGAGGCGCGAATGCCTGACACTCGCATCGTCTTCTACGGTTCCTCGGCGGGATTTCCCACCGAGACACGTACTCCGACCTGCCTCGGCCTGTGGCGCGGCAAGGGTCTGTACTTGCTCGATTGCGGCGAGTCGGCCGCGGTGCATTTCGCCCGTAACAAGATCTCGCCCGAGGCCCTGCGCGCGGTATTCGTCAGCCATACGCACGTGGACCACATCGGCGGGCTGCCGATGCTGCTGCAATGGTTGCAGCTCAACCAGCGCACCGCGCCGCTCACGCTCTGCCTGCCCGCGGAGGCTATCTCCACCTTCCGCGACTATCTCGATCTGCTCTTCCTCTATCCCGATCTGCTTGGCTTCGATCTCGAGTACCGTCCCGTCGCGCCGGGGAAGACGTATGATCGCGACGGCCTCTTGGTCGAGGCCTTCTCGAATCGCCACCTCGCCCATCACGCGGAGCGACTCCGCCGGGAGGGGAAGGGGAGGAGCGGCCAGAGCTTCAGCTATCTCGTGACCATCGGGGACAAGCGGCTGCTGTACTCCGGCGACCTCCTCCAACCGACGGAGATCGCGGAGCTGGCCAACCGCGCCGATCTGGCCATCGTGGAGATGGCCCACTTCCCGCCGGAGGACCTGGGTGCGGCGTTAACCACTACCTCGCTCCCGCGTCTCATCGCCACGCATCTCCTCCACACCCTTGAGCCAGCGGAGGCGAAGGTGCCGGCGCGGATTCGCAAGGCAGGTTTCAAGGGCGAGGTGACGGTGGCGCACGATGGGGACGAAATAGGGCTGTAGCGAGGCTGCCAGTGAACTCGCGCTCGGCTGTTCTCCGCGTTCTCAAAGCAATCCCCGGCCTGGCTCCCGCCTCTCGGGTTGTCAAGCTCGGCTGGCAACGGCTAGACGTTCTGTGGCCGGACCGGCGACGACGGCGGCGGGTGGCGCAGGTGTGGAGTGAGCGACTGGGATCTGGCCAGGAAGAGACGAAACGGCCGTTGGGATGGTTGACTTGGCGCCCGGTGGTAAGAGACTACGTGTTCGGGCATTTCGGGGGCGTGAACTGGTACGACTATGTGCGAGCACGCTACTGCCCGCAACCGTTGGCCCTCGGCCTGAGTCTCTGCTGCGGGGACGGAACGACGGACCGGCAGTTGCTCGAGAAGGGCATCTGCCGCGCCTGCGAGGGGGTTGACATCTCCGTGGAGGCGATCGCGGCGTGTCGCAGGCAGGCGGAGGCCGGGGGGCTGTCGCCTGTGCTCAGGTACCGGGTCGCAGACGTGGAGCGAGTGCAGCTTCTCCAGAGCCGATACGACCTAGTGGTGGGTTGGATGGGATTGCACCACCTTCGGACGCTTCCACACGTGTTCAAGGAAGTAAGGAGATCGCTCCGACCCGACGGGATCTTCCTCGTGAACGAATATGTCGGGCCCGCGCGCTTTCAGATGCCGCCGCGGCAGCTCGAGTTGATCAACGAGTGCCTCGCCCTGCTCCCTGACGAACTTAGACGACAGCCAATTGGTCAGGTGCTCAGAGAGTACGTGCCCGTCTCTGTGGAGGAGGTGGAGAGGCACGATCCGTCGGAGGCCGTCAGTTCCAACCAGATCATGCCACTACTGGAGCGGGAGTTCGCGATCGTTGAGCGGGTGGATTACGGCGGCGCGCTGCTACAGTGGGTGCTCCTCGATATCATGCAGAACTTCGATCCAGAGTGCGAAGAGCATCTGGCGTGGCTGAGACGGATCTGCGATTTCGAGCGGGAGGCGATGGCGCGGGGGGAGATCGGCAGCGATTTCAGCTTCGTCGTCGCCAGGAGACGGGACCGCGACGCAGGGCCGACGTGACGCTGTAGGATAGGGGTGGCGCACTAGTCGTAACATCTCTTGCTTAACTCCCAGGCAGGAATCAAGATGCCAAGTGGCGTAGTCCTTGCGGCATGCAACCCCACCGCATGTTTCCCGCCCGCTTGCACTCCCAGCTCGTCCGCATCCCAGGGCTGCGCCTGGCGGTGCGCGCGCTGCGCGCTGGGTGGCGCCGCCTGGACTGTGTAAGACCGCGTCGCCGGCGGCAGGAGCGGGTGGCCCAAGTATGGGGAGAGGTGTTCGCCCAGGGCCAGAGAGCGGAGGTCGCGACCTCTCTGGGATGGCTCGCCTGGGACCCGGTGCTACTGCGCTATGTCTTCCCGCAATTGGGCGGCACGGATTGGTACAGCTTCGCGCGGGAGCGCTGCTCGGGACGCCCTCTGGAACTGGGCCTAAGTCTGTGCTGCGGGGATGGCCTGACAGAGCGCTACCTCCTCCAGTCCGGAGTCTGTCCCGCCTGGGAGGGCATTGACATCTCTCCCGCGGCCATCGCTTCCTGCCGCCAGGCGGCCGAGGCAGCCGGGATGTCTACCCTACGCTATCGCGTGGGCGATCTGGAGAGCACGAGGTTTCCTCGCCACCAGTACGACGTCGTCGTCGGCTGGATGGGATTGCATCACCTCCGCCATCTGTCTCGACTCTACCGCGAGATCAGGCGGACCCTCCGCCCCGAGGGCGTCTTGATAGTGAACGAGTACGTCGGCCCCCCGCGCTTTCAGATGCCGCCGCGCCAAGTCGAGTTGGTCAACGAGTGCTTACGCCTGCTCCCCGAGGACCTCAGACGACGGCCGTCGGGCGAGGTGATCCGGGAGTTCGTGCCCCCGTCCGCCGAGCAGGTCGCCGCGTTCGACCCTTCCGAGGCGGTCAGTTCCGACCAGATCTTACCTCTCCTGGAGCGGGAGTTCACGATCGTAGAGCGAGTGGACTACGGCGGCGCGATCCTGCACTGGGCGCTTCGCGAGACCATGCGCAACTTCCGGCCGGACGACGCTGAACACATGGCCTGGCTGGAGCGCCTCTTCGACTTCGAGCGACAAGCCATGGCGCGAGGCGAGATCGGGAGTGATTTCAGCTACGTGATCGCGAGGAAGTGAGAGGGCGGGGCGTGATATAATCCCCCCATGACCCCCCGCCTCCTCCTCCACGTGGACATGGACGCCTTCTACGCCGCCATCGAGCAGCGCGATCGGCCGGAGCTGCGCGGCCGGCCGGTGATCGTGGGCGGGACGCCGGAGGGGCGCGCGGTGGTCTCGGCGTCGTCGTATGAAGCCCGCAAGTTCGGCGTCCATTCCGGCCAGCCCGCGGCGCGGGCGGTGCGACTGTGCCCCCAGGGCGTCTTCCTGCCGGTGAACATGCGCAAGTACCACGCGGTCTCCGAGCAGGTGATGGCGATCCTGGCGCGCCACTCGGATCGGATCGAGCAGATCTCCGTGGACGAGGCGTTTCTCGAGGTCACCGACCGCGCGCCGGACTATCGCACGG
>CAZUGW010000204.1:0-6235 GCA_964620055.1 uncultured bacterium | reverse complement strand
GGGGAGATTTCTACGAGCAGTGAACTCGCTACAGGGAAAGCGACTCACGTACAGGAATCTTATTGGAGAGGCCTCGCCTAACGGGCCAGAAGCAACGCCAACGGCGCGGCAAGCGTAACTCACCGCGGAAAGGTCAACGTGAAACCAGGCAAGGAAGTTGCCAAGGATAGAGACGCGTCCGGGCGTTTCCATTCCTTGGCGAAGCGTCTCATCGCTGTGCCGAAGAAGGAACTCGACAGGACAGCCGCGGCGCGAGTAGCGCCGACGAAACCACATCAACGGTCTGGGAGCTAGCTTGACAGTAACCCGCGCCTATGGTATAAAGACATGAGGCCGTGGTGGAGGCAGTGGGATTCAAACCCACGTCTTGGCTGGTCCAGACCCAGCCTGCTCTGTCACTGAGCTATGCCCCCGCCAGGTTTCTGGTGGACCGGGAGGGACTTAAACCCTCGGGCGGTAGGATGAATGGCCCTCGCCCACGCTCTGTCCGGCCCACGCGGTTTCTCTGTGTGGGGTCTGTGGTTCTCGCCACAGACCCCCCTGTTTCCTGGTCATGCCTCCTTCTGGACTCGACTAGCAAGATCCCATGTGCCGGGACCAACCCTGACGATCTCCCCGCGGGATCGCGCCACGACCTGTCTGACTGACTCGGCGGGAAAATTCCACTCCAGCCCAGGGATGTGTTCACGCATCTTCGCGTGGATTTCCTTATAGTGCAGAGACCGTCCTGCCTCTTTGAGGATAACTACTAGGACGGCATGATGCCCCATCCCGCGAGAGGGCTGTTCCGTTCTGCTCTCGGTGGCCGCTGGCACAGTCGCAGTCACGGCTACAGCCGCGGACGGAGTTTCCCGCAGGGCATATAGGCCTATGCCGGGCCGGATGATCTTGTCGGGACCCTCCAGTTGATCGCGGGTTAGAGAGCGAAGAACGTTACCAGGCTGCAGCCATGTGACTGTCGGGTCCTTGATCTGCGCCAGGTCCCTAATCTCCACAGCAGTTAGGGGGCGACCAGCCTGGCGTAGGATATCCGCGACCAGCCGCAGCCGAGGTGCTGTGCGCTTGACGCGCGGCTTTCGTGCCTTCTTGGTCGGCTTCTCCGTAGCAGTGCCAAGCGCGACAAGCGCGCGCAACGCTTCCTCTACCCCGCGCAGCAATCTTGCCAACTCGGTTCGCTCTTCGTGGAGAGCCGCTATAGCAACGTCAACGCCGCGCGGATTCCTATGCTCTGCCATTTGCATCCCTCACTTGCGCGCGAGTATAGCGGGTCATTTGCCGGCCGTCAATGGGGCGCGTGAAAAAACTGGAGGGTGGACGCTCTATTTTTTGCGGCGGGCCTTGGGACTTGTCTACTTGTGTGGAGGGGCAGTGTGGTAGTCCGAGTTAGGGGCAATCAACATACGCTTACTGCGTAGAGTAACGAGCATCTATTTTCTAGGCGAAAGATGTTGTTACCATAACAAAGCCCGACTGGGCGGGGCCTGTCCTCCAGATGTTGCCGCGGCCGGCTGACCTAGCTCGCGACTTCCCGCACCATGAAACTCGACAGGATTGAGAAGAACGCCTCCGGTTCGTCGTCGAACGGGTTGTGGCCAGACGCTTCGAAGATGGTGAGTTGCGCGCGGGGGAGGTGCCGGTGCAACACCTGAGGCTTATCGGCGCCCCACGTCAGGTCCCAGCGTGCTTCCACCAGGAGAGTGGGCGGTGCGAAGTCGTCGAATTTCCCTGCGAAGTCAAGCTGGTCGCCCCAGTCCTCGTTGATGCGCTCCCGAAATCCGGGCGAGGGCGTCCACTCGTAGCGCACCATCCGTGCCAACTGCTCCTCGGAGGGCCGGTAGGAATTCCGGCCTTTCCAGTCGCCGTTCAGGTGGGCATTAAAGATCCTCTGCTCCTCCGGCACGCCCGGATCCTGTCGAACGGCCTTGATGCGCGCCTGCTCTTCCGGTGACATGAAGTCCCACTGGCGGGAGGGGCCGAGTTCCGCCTGGGGCAAGGTGAAGCTCGTGCACACCAGCACCAGCCCGAGCACGCGGTCGGGATGCTCCAGCGCGTAGCACTGCGCGAGGAGCCCGCCGTACGAGTGGCCCAGCACCACCCACCGCTCGAATCCCAGCTCGCGGCGTAGACGCTCGAGGTCCGCCACCGCCTGCCGCAGCGCGTAGCGTTCTCCGGTAGGATCGGGATCGGACCGGCCTGTGCCGCGCTGGTCATAGTAGATGATCTGGGCGAAAGACGCGGCTCGGCTGAAGCTGGGATGGAAGTAGTGGTGGCTACATCCGGGGCCGCCGCTCAGGAGGACAAGCGGCGTGCCCGCGCCCTGAGTCTCGCAGTACAACGTTCCGTCCTCCACCGCGACACGCCGCGCGGCGAGCCCGGCGATCTGCTCGCAGAGCGGCCGCACCTCGGGCACGTCGCGCAGGGCTTCGTGGATGTGTATCTTCCGGTCGAGCACCGTCTCGCGGCGAGTGGGCATGGTTCTGGCTCCCTTCGCTGCGCTACAGGGTCTATCCCCTCCTACAGCTTCATCTCCACCGCCTTGCCCGTCTTCGCCGACTCGTTCGCCGCCAACGTGACTTCGCACGTCTTGAGGCCGTCGTAGTAGTCGGTGAGGAGGAGGGAGCGGTCGCCGGTGCGGATGGCTTCGATGAAGGCGGCGTCGGCGTTGAGTTTCTGCTCGGGAAGCTCCACCGTGGCGGCACCCTCCGGGGCGACGGTGATGCCGCCCCAGGTGTGGCGGACCAGCATGTCCTTCAGAAGGAAATCATGGGAGCTCCACCCGCCGCCTTTGGTGAGGGAGCAGTTCGCCGCGTAGTAGCCGGTGGCCCCGTTCTTGAACTCCAGGGCGATCACCTGGGAGTCGGGGATGTCGAGGTTGGGGACGCCCTTGAGCACGGTGAGGGAGTAGCGGGCGAAGACGGAGGCGATGTCGCCGACGACGTAGCGGATGAAGTCCAGCCCGTGGGTCGCCTGCTCGTGGAACATTCCGCCGGAGACGGCCATCACCCGCCACCAGTGGTTCTCATCCCCCGCGATCCCGCCCCAGCGGTTCCCCGCCACCAGGCCGACTTGCTTGTCTTTCAGGAAGTTCTTGACCCACTGCACGCCGGGCGAATAGCGCAATTGGTAGCCGACGGAGGTGATGATGTTCGCCTTCTTCACCGCCTCCGCGATCTCCAGGCCCTTCTCCATGTCGAGCACGATGGGCTTCTCGACGTAGAGATGGATGCCCTTGCTCGCGGCGATGATCTCCGCGTCGGTGTGGGCGCTGGGGGGGAGGCAGATGTAGAGCGCGTCTATCTCCGCCTTTTCCAGCAGTTCATATTGATCCGCGTACACCTGGCCGCCGTACTGGTCCGCCGCGGCCTGGGCGCGCTCCGGCCTGGCATCGGCCATCGCCGCGAACTCTACGCCCGGGACCTCAGCCAATTGCTTCATATGCAGCTCGGTGGCGATGCCGCCTGTACCGACGAAACCGACGCGAATTGTGTTACTCATTGCTGCCTCCTGTGAGGGGGAAAGGCAAAAGTAAAAAGTAAAAAGGCAAAATCAGAAAGACAACGGCCGGCCCCTTCTTCGCCCGCGCCTTCTCGCTTTTTTCCTTTTTCCTTTTGCCTTTCCACTGCCTTCTCCCCGTCGCGCCGGCCCACCTCTCTTGTCACATTACGATAACAACGACCGCTTTCTAGGTGCAGGGCGGTCGGGCGTTAGGCGGAAAGAGCGAAGCACGTTTGCCCAAAGGAGGGAATCGGCCATGTGTGCGGTATGTGGTTGCTTGACCTCCGGTCAGCCCGCCCCCGAGGAGGGCGCGTACAAGTGCGTGGAGTGCGAGGAGGCGGGCACGAAGTATGAAGTGACGGTGCAGCAGGGAGACGCGATGCCGACATGCGACACATGTGACAACGCGTCGGTGCATTGGGTGAAGGCGTAGGCGCGTCGGGGTCCACCAACGCGAGACGGAGGCGCTCCCAGGAGACGGGGGGCGCTTTCGTAGTCAAGAGGGGCCGGGGGCCGGGAGGGACAGGCGCGGACCAGGGGGATGTGGAAACTGAGGATGCAGCCTATCGTAGCGCACACGGTGCATCGTCGAGTCCTCGGTATGGTATCACTGCTGTTCTGGGCGTTTATCCTCTGGGCCTGCTTCGGCGTCGGCGCGGCCGCGCTGGGGCGCTTGCGCGCGTCCCCCGACAGCCCGGCGGAGGAGATTCCGTTCGCGATCGCGATTGGCCTGGGGCTGCTGTCCTATCTCGTGCTCGCGGTCGGGTTGCTGGGGCAACTCAAAGTTCCCGTGGGGATCGGGCTGGTGGCGTTGCTTGCGCTATTGGGGTGGCGGCACATGGTGCGGCTGGCGCGGGAGGCGGGAGTCGGCCTGCGCGCGATGCTGTGGCATTGGTCCGCGCTGCCGCTCTCGCTGTTCTTCGTGGGGACGGGCGCGTTGATGCTGATCGGCGCGCTGGCCCCGGCCGGGGACAATGATTACGACGGGCTCTTCTACCACCTGACGCTGCCGAAGCTCTACCTGCACTACGGCGCGATCACGCCTCTGCCGTGGCTGTCGCACTCGAACTTCCCGTTCCTGATGGAGATGCTCTATCTGCTGGGGCTGCTGCTGAAGGGGCAGGTGCTGGCCAAGCTGTTTCACTTCGGGTTCGGGTGGCTGACCGCGCTAGCCGTCTACGCCTTCGGGCGGAGGTGGTGGGGGAGTCGCGCGGGGGTGTTGGGAGCGGCCGCCTTCGTGAGTGTTCCGTTCGTGGGCTGGGAGATGATGTCGGCCTACAACGAACTGGCCTTCGCGCTGTACGCGTTTCTGGCGATCTATGCGCTGGCCTTGTGGTATGAGAAGCGGGCCGCGGGGTGGCTGTGGGCGTGCGCGCTGCTGTGCGGGTTCGCGTTGGGAGTGAAGATGCTGGCGATGGCGGTGGTGCTGTTCACCGTCGCGTCGTTGGTATGCGATGCAGTGAGGGGACGCGAGAAGGGTCGCGGGGTGTGGAGGGTGGTGGCGTTTGGGTTGGTCGTCGCAGCCGTCGCCTCGCCCTGGTACCTAAAGTCCTATCTTTGGACCGGCAATCCGGTGTACCCGTTCTTCTATGAGGTGTTCGGGGGGAAGTATTGGACGGCGGAGCGAGCGCGGGATTACGCCGCGGCGCAACAGGCTTTCGGGTTGGGCGGAGGGCCGCTGCGCTTCCTCGCTCTCCCGTGGAACCTGACGATGCAGGGGCAGTGGTTCTTCGACCAGCCGGGCGTCTTGCGGATCTTCAACTTGCAGATCGCGGTGTTCGGTCCGCTGCTGCTGGCGTTCCTGCCGACGCTGCTGTTCGTGGGGCCGGTGGGCCGGGCGGGGCGGCTTGTGCTGTGGGCGGCGCTGCTTTACACTGGGCTCTGGTTCATGATGTCACAGAACAGCCGGTACCTCCTCCCCATCCTCCCCGGCCTGTGCGCGTGCGCGGGCCTGGCGGCGTCACGGTTGCTGGAGTATCGCGGCCCGACCGCGGTGGCCGCGCTGGCGGCCTTCGCGTTGGTATGCGTCGGCGGCCTCGCGGCGAACGCGCAGCTCGCGGCTCCGGCCGCGCGCGTGGCGCTGGGCCTGGAAGCGCAGACGGATTACCTGCGGCGCACTTCGTTCGCGTACAATCTGGGCCAGGCCGTCACCAATATGACGCCGTCCGACGCGAAGGTGATGGTGCTGGGCGATGAGCCGCGGATGTTCTATCTCGACCGCGACTTCTTACTGGGCAATCATGCGAATATCTTCTCCGCACAGGACCTGGGTAGCGCGGCCGCGTTGCGCGCGGCGTTGGGGCGGATGGGGGTGACCCACGTGCTGGTTCACACCTCCACGAGGCAGAACATCGCGGCGCGGAAGGGGGCGATGGAGACGCGCCTGGCGGAGTTGATCGCCGGGCACGAGCTGCTTCCCGTCGCCCAGTTGGGACCGATGAGCCTATGGGAACTCGCAAGCGAAAGGCGGTGAAGAAGCAGGCCCGACCGGCCGCGAAGTCCGCCACAGGCGGACCGGATCGCGCGCGCCGCACCATGCGCATCGTGGTCGTGTGCTACCTCTTCCTCGCCGCGCTCTACGCGGTGGAGATCCCGTTCGGCCGCGGACCGGACGAGACCGCGCACCTGCGCTATGTAGAGTACCTGGCGCAGCACCACCGCCTGCCGGTCTTCGACCGCACCCATCCGGGCGCGGACTACGAGTTCCACCAGCCGCCGCTGTACTATCTGGCGGTGCTGC
>CAZUGW010000203.1:0-6299 GCA_964620055.1 uncultured bacterium | reverse complement strand
CCGATGCGACTGTCATTCCAATCCCCTCACAGGGTTTTGTTAGAATTTCTAAGGAAGTGGGCCGTGAAGGATTCGAACCTTCGACCTTGGGATTAAGAGTCCCCTGCTCTACCAACTGAGCTAACGGCCCATGCGGAGGCGGAGTCCGCTGAGCGCGGACTCCGCCGGTCAAATCTAAACTAGCATATAGCACTTCCTGCGTCAAGCAAAGCGCGGCTGCCGCGCCCCACGCGCCCCACGATGTCATCCCGGCCGTTCCGCCTCTTCGCCTCGGAGTTTACCCTGAGCGAAGCGAAGGGCCTCCTCGACTCTTCGGTTTCCCCCTCAGTCCCCCGGCTCGTGGTCGTGCCCCTCGTGGAACTCCTCGTGCGCGTCCTCGGTCCCCTCGAAGTCAGTGGCCGGGCGCGCGGCGGAGATCGGGGACATGGCGCGCAGCTTGGCGACGATGGGCGGGAAGACCGCGACGAACCGCTCCGCCTCCGCCGCGGTGTTGCCGCGGCCCACGCTGACGCGGATGGACCCGTGCGACACCTCGTGCGAGAGGCCGGTGGCCAGCAGCACGTGCGACGGCTCCAGCGACCCCGAGGTGCAGGCCGACCCGGAGGAGACGGCGAAGCCCTCGAAATCCAGGTTGAGCAGCATGGACTCGCCCTCGATGTAGCGCACCACGAAGCTCGCGTTGTTCGGGAGCCGCTGCGTCGGGTGCCCGGTGAGCATCGAATCCGGCACGTTCTTCAGCACCCCCGCGAGCAGCGCGTCGCGGAGTTCCACGCAGTGCGCGATCTCCCAGGCCATGTCCTGCGCGGCCAGCCGCGCCGCCTCGCCCAGGCCCACGATCCCAGGGACGTTCTCGGTGCTGGCGGGCCCACCCCGCACGTGCCCGCCGCCGTAAATCAACGGCGCGACGCGCACCCCCTTGCGCACGAACAGCGCCCCCACGCCCTTGGGGCCGTAGAACTTGTGGGCGGAGAGGGAGAGGAGGTCCACGTTCAACTCGCGCACGTTCATCGGAATGTGTCCGACGGTCTGCACCGCATCGGTATGGAACAGCACCCCGCGCTCCCGACACACCGCGCCGATCTCAGCGATCGGCTCGATAGTTCCGATCTCGTTGTTGGCGTGCATCACGGACACCAGGATGGTCTTATCCGTGATCGCCTTGCGCACGTCGTCGGGGTCAACGAGGCCGTGGGAATCCACCGGCAAGTAGGTAAGCTGCATCCCCCGCTTCTCGAGAAACTGGGCGGTGTGCAGCACCGCGTGGTGCTCGATCTTGGTGGTGATGATGTGGTTGCCCTTTTTCTCCTGGGAGAGGGAGATTCCGATCAGGGCCTGATTGTCCGCCTCCGTGCCGCTGGAGGTGAAGACGATCTCTTCCGGCAGCGCGCCCAGCAGTGCGGCCACGTGCTGGCGCGCCAGATCCATCCCCGCCCGCGCCTCCTGGCCCGGAATGTGGAGGCTGGACGGATTGCCCCACTTCTCCTGATAGTAGGGCAGCATCGCCTCCAGCACCTCGGCGCGGGTGGGCGTAGTTGCAGCATGGTCGAAGTAGACGAGACTCACAAGCCACCTCCAGTCGTGTCAATCGGTGAGACTATACCCAGGCCAAGAGAGTGCCGTCAATCTAGTGCGGAAGGGCGCGGGCCGGTTTGCACACACGAAGAAACGAAGAGCTGAGGAATCCGGGTTCGACTCCTCGACTCTTCGCCTCTTCGATTACAGCGACGTTTCCAGGCCCTTGAGATAGGCCAGCGCCTCTTGCAGCTTCGCCCTGGTATCGCCCTCGGAGAAGTCCTCAAAGGAGAGCCAGCCGTCGTAGCCGATCTTCTTCAGCGTCGTCAGCACCTTGCGCCAATCCGTCTGACCCTTCTTGGTGGCGACCATGCGCCACTCCCACTTGGCGACGCCGTCCTCCTCGCCCGTTTGCACCCAGGCGGTATTCTTGGCGTGCACGTGGCTGAGATACGGGCCGAGGAGTTCGAGGGCCATCTGATACTCCTCGTATCCCTCGACCACCATGTTGCCCGGGTCGAAGATCACGCCGATGTGCTTCGGGTCGAAGTGTGAGACAACGCGATGGGCCAGTCCGGCGGAGGGGGTGATGATGTTCATGTGCATCTCGAGGCAGGCCTGCACGCCGTACTTCTCGGCCAGCTTCGCGATCACGCCGAAGTCCTTCACCGCCTCGTCGTAGAGCTCCGGGTAGGAGCGCGTGCCATCATACCCCGGCGCGCCGACACGCATCTTGTGCGTACCGACTTCCGCCGCGGCGCGCATCACGCGCTCCACGAGTTCGTGGTCACTGCACCGCGTATACGTGCCGAGCACGGGCATGGCGAGACCGTGGCGATCCGCAATCTGCTTCGCCTTGGGCAGGGAGTGCTCGATGTCGTCCACATCTACGGTGGAGCGGTTCCCGCGCCAGTAGCTGATCTCGGTGATCGGCTCCGGCGAGGCCTTAGTGACCCGCCACTCCAGGCCGTCGAAGCCGAGCGACGCAGCCAGCTCGGCGGTCTGCTCCAGATCGCACTCCGGGCACATCACGGTGAAAACGGCGTACTTCCAGGGCATAGGTGTCCTCCCGCAGGGGCTAGCTGCCAGTTCGTGGGGGTGGGACGGGATTCCTGCCCGAACGGCGCGGTTGCGATCAGCGCGCGCCTTCTCATTTCTGCCCCAATCTCACCGCAGCTTCGTCACGCATCAATCCTACTATTCCTAGCAGTTTTCCTCGGGAGCACCCGAGCGTACCAGGACGGTGTGGAGGTTGAGATGGGACTGCGGATGAGGTTGACGCTGTTGTTGGTGGTCGGGCTGGCGCTCGCAGTGGGCAGCGCGCTGTACATCGGGGTGATCCCGTTTGGAACTCAGGCCCAGGCCGCAAGTGTGGTCGGGGAGGGCGCCAAGCCCGCCATGTCCACCGGTTCCGGTTCCTGCAGCGGAGCGGCGGGCGAGGCCGGGAGTTGCTCCGTGAAATCGGAGGAGAGCGGATGCTCGGGTGGCAGTTGCGCCACGGAGTCGGAGAAGGGCGGGTGTTCGGACGGTGGCAGTTGCACCATGGAGAAGCCCGCGGCGGCAGCGAAGACCAAGGCAAAGCCGGCGGCTGAGAAGCAGCCCGTGAAGGCCAAGGCCGCGAAGTAAGTCCGGCTGTCAGGGCGCCCGTGACCCGTCTACGCGGAGACGGGGATCGTCTCTCGTTGGGAGACTGGTGACGGAGGAGGCCCTTCGCTTCCCCTTCGCCCTCGTTGCGCTCGGCCTCAGGGCTTCGGCTCAGGGTGAACTCCAGGCGAGGGGCGAGAGGGGGGCTCTGGTCGGGGCGTGGAGGAGAGACGGGGGCGAGACTGTCTACGACCGAGTGAGACTTTTGTCCATGGGTGACGCCGCCGCGACGAAGGAGTGATGGTCCGAGCAGGGTGTGCTCGCGCATGGTGATCTCCAGGTGAGACGCAGATAAACGCGGATAGACGCAGATGCACAGCAAGAGCCGCGAGGCCCCAACGCCTCGCGGCTTTATCATACCATACCTTGTCAAGAGGGTGAGGGGTAAAGGCAAGTAAGTTACTTGTGTTCTGTGGTGAAGGAAAGTGGGGGTTTGGGGGGGATTTCGGGCTGTGCAGGGAAGGTGTTGGTTGTTGAGGGGAGGGGCGCGGGGCACAGCAGGCTGTGCCCCGACGAGTGGTTTTGGCGGGCGTGGGGCTCGAAGTCCGCCAAGGGCGGACTGGGATGGCACCAGGTGCAGGCGAGACGCCTGCGCTCCCATTCCAGCCATTTCTTCTGCCGCCGCGCGTCCCAGACGATCCTGTTCTTCGGGTGGATCGGACAGGAAAACAGGACGTGCCCGAGCTCAGTCTCGGGGCCGGACGGTGGGTGGTAGGTGTAGATCACGGTCTTCCCGACCGCGTCGGCGGAGCATACATCGTCGGCTCCTTATCTGTCGTTCATCGCCCTAGAAGGTAAGCTGCCAGTGAGGCGGGTTGTCCTCCTTGAGTGCGGCGCCCCCATATTCCACAAGGATGGTCTCCGATTGGTCCAGGCGGTTCGATGGGACTGGAATGGTCCTGAGACCGCAATTCCTGCCTACGCGATGTTCAGAGGGCTGAGCGGCGGCCAGTCCTGATTGTGCCAAAGCACAAACGGCGGCCCGCGGTCGTTGCTATCTCTCCCGTCAGTGAAGTAGGCTGGCCCGCGGACTAGCCAGTGATGGTCCCCGAATTGGAGCCCATGATGGCAGTCCGCTTCGGAAGGAGTAAGTGGAATGAGAGAACGCAAACCTGGGTTTCTTGCATGCTTTCCTAGATGGGTAGGTATATGCGCCATGGCCATGACTCTGCTCGTGGCCGCGATGACACCGGAGGCGGTATTCGCTGCCGCAACCCCGGTGACCGTGGGGGCGGCGGGGTCATTTGCCGTGTTGGCCGGTGTCAATTCCACGGCCAGCGTGACTAGCACCCCGGACGTGACTATATTCGGGGACATGGGCAGCGGCAGTACGCCGGTCCTACCGAATTTCGTCTGCGGCACTCTGTATACGCAGACGCCGCCGCCCATACCGGCGGCATTGACGAACGCGTATGTCGATGCGACCTCGGTGCGCGGCCAACTCGACACGCCGCCGCAGCCGACGCCCATAACGCTGACCTCTGATCTGGGTGGTATCACCCTCACGCCGGGCGTCTACAACTTCTCCACCAGTGCGGGCATGGCGGCGGCGACTACGCTGACCTTTGATGCGCTGGGAGATCCGAACGCCCTGTTCATCATTCAGGTCGGCACCAGCCTGGCCATCACCGGCAATGCCAACATGGTGCTGGCTAACGGGGCCCGCGCCTGCAATGTCTATTGGCGGGTGGGCACCTCCGCCACTATTGCCGGAGCGGTCAATTTCGTGGGGACGATATCGGCGGGAACCAGCATCACCGTCGCGTCCCTGGCCACCATCAACGGACGGCTGTGGGCCAATGATGATATCACCCTGGCCTCCAACGCGACGGTGAAGCTTCCCTGCGTTCTGACGACGACGAAGACTCCGGACGTAGCCGCGGCGACCGTGGGCGATGTCATCACCTATACGGTGACCATCACCAATAACAGCCCATGCGGCCCGATGAGCATCACTTCGGTGATCGACACGCTAGCGGGCGATGTCACGGCCGATTTCCCCACCAGCGTCCCCGCTTCCAGTTCGGTTTCCGGTACGTATCCCTACACCGTGCAGGCGGGGGATCCCGACCCGCTGGAGAACCTGGTGACGGCGACCGCCACCTTCACCGGTGGATCGCCGTCAACGACGCTTGCCTTCACGGGCACGGCCGCGGCGAGCGTACCATTGGTGGATGCGGGTCTCACCGTATCAAAGAGCGCAGACCAAACCATCGCAAAGCCCGGAGATACTATCAACTACACCATCACCCTCACCAACACCGGCAGTGTCGCGCTCAATTCCCTTACCGTGACGGATTCCCTACTCGGCCCGCTGGCCGGATTCGGAACGTCACTGGCCCCCGCGGCGACGGTAACGAACACGTTCCCATATGTCGTGCAGGCGAGCGATCCGAACCCGTTGCTCAATACCGTCACCGCCACCGCAATACCGGAGGGGATGACCACGCCGATCTCGAGAACGGCGTCCGCGTCGGTGACCATCCTGCACCCGGGATTGCTGGTGACAAAGACCGCCAACGTGACGACCGCAAGTCCCGGTGATGTCATCACCTATACCATCACCATCAGCAATACCGGTGACGTCACCCTTGGCTCTATCACGGTGTCGGATCCGCTTCTTGGAGGAGCGCTGGCCGGCTTCCCATCTTCGCTGGGGCCGAACTCCTTGGCGTCGAGTACCTTCCCTTACACCGTGCAGGCGGCCGATCCCAGCCCGCTGGTCAACACGGTCACCTTCACCGCCACGCCGCAAGGGCTGACGCCGCAGTCGACCACCGCCTCGGCGAGTGTGAGCATTGTCCATCCGTCGGTGTTAGTGACAAAAACCGCGAACAAGACGACAGCGTGCGCCGGCACCACCATCACTTACACCGTCACCGTCAAGAACACCGGCGATGTAACATTGACTAATGTGACGGTGACGGATTCACTAGTGGGCAGACTGAATTTCCCCTGCGATCTGCCGCCCGGAGCGACGGTGTGCAAGGTGTATTACTACGTCGTGAAGAGCACGGACTGCAACCCGCTGGTGAACACTGTGTGTGTGCAGGCGGAAGCGCTCGGCACAAAGAGGAAAATAACCGTCCGCGCCAGCGCGAGCGTGACCACGGCAAGCGGAACGAGCCACCGCGCTAGGTTCT
>CAZUGW010000202.1:6109-6319 GCA_964620055.1 uncultured bacterium | reverse complement strand
CCCCACCCAGCGCTGGTTGCGCGCGAGCGAGACCTGCTGCTGGAGGGTCATCAGCGCGTGGCGGCGCTCCTCCGCCACCTCGGTCGGCACTTGCCCCTCCATCTCCGCGGCGGGCGTGCCGGGCTCGCGGGAATAGACGAACGCCCCCGCCCGGTCGAGTTGCGCCGCCTCTACGAACTCCAGCAACCGCGCGAACTCCCGCTCTCCCTC
>CAZUGW010000202.1:5179-6099 GCA_964620055.1 uncultured bacterium | reverse complement strand
GGAAGCCGACGATGAAGGTCGTACGCAGGGCGATGTCCGGCATGGCCGCGCGCAACTCCGCGATCAGCTTCAGATATGCCTCCCCCTCCCCCGGCCGGCCCATGCTGCGCAGCACCTCGCGATCCGCGTGCTGGAACGGGATATCGAGGTACTTACACACCTTCTCCTCGCGCGCCATCACCTCGATCAGCCCCGGCGTGACGCTGGTCGGGTAGCCGTAGAGCAGGCGAATCCAGTGCAGTTCCTCTACCGCGGCGAGGCGGGTGAGCAGTTCCGCCAGGTCTGTCTCCTTCGTATCCTGGCCGTAGGCGGTAGTATCCTGCGCCACGAGTACCACCTCACGCACTCCCTGCGCGGCCAGCGTGCGCGCCTCGCTCACGACCGAGGCGAGGCCGCGGCTGCGATACGTCCCTCGCAAGCTGGGGATCACGCAGAAGTGGCAGCGATGCCCGCAGCCGTCGGCGATCTTCAGGTAGGCCGTCCAGGGCGGCGTGGTGCGCAGGCGCGGCGTGGTCTCATCGTAGAGGAACGCCTCCGGCGGGGCCGCGGGCCTCTCAGTTCCCGAACCGGCCAGGGCGCGCTCCACGATCCTGACGATCTCGGGCACGTCGCCCGGCCCGAGGAGGGCGTCAATCTCCGGGAAGTGCTGCCGGAGGTGCTGCGGGTCGCTCTGCGGCCAGCACCCGGCGACGAGCAAGGCCTTTGCACGCCGTGTCCTTCGCCAGATGAGCGCCTCTTGGATCGCCTCGGCCGCCTCGTTTCGGGCCTCCTCGATGAAGCAGCAGGTGTTGACCAAGAGCACGTCCGCTTGTGCCGGATCGGCGACGAGCGCGAAGCCGGCCTGCCGGAGCAGGCCGAGCATGACCTCGGTGTCCACCAGGTTCTTGGGGCACCCCAGGGAGATCGCCCCCACCGTGGTC
>CAZUGW010000202.1:1681-5169 GCA_964620055.1 uncultured bacterium | reverse complement strand
AGCGCGGCCTCCAGCGCGGCGAGGTCCACGTGGGCCTCGAACTGCTCCCTGGCATAGCGCGCCTTCACCGGCTCCGTCAGTCTCAGGTTCCCGAGCAATCCCTCGATGGTCGCGATGGTGCTCAGCGTATCGCCCTTCACCAGCAGCACCGGCACCGACAACTGGGCCGCGCGCTCCAACACGATGTGGCTGGGGGTGAGATCGCCGGTGAGCACCAGGCACTTGGTAGGAGTCTCAAGAGCGGCGAGTTGCACGTCCCCGCGATCTCCGCCGGTGACCACGCACTTGCGCGGGGTCATCCGGAAGAAGCGCAGCGCGCTCTCCACGCTCATCGCGCCGACCACCAGGTTCTCGACCAGTTCGTCACCGCCCTCCGGGCCGGTGAGGAACCGCGCCCCCGTCGCCTCCGCGATCTCGCGCACGCTTACGGAGTTCAACACCGGGTCCTCCGGCAGCACGCCCAGCACGGGCGCTCCCTCTGCCTCCAGGCAGGGCGCGATGGTGCGCGACACCTGCTCCAGTTCCCGCGGCGGGACGCGGGTGAGAACCACGCCCACCAACTGGTCCGCGAGGGCGCGCCGCGCGGCGAGGATGGAGTCCAGGTCGGAATAGGTCGCGCACTTCGCCATCAGCAAGACTCTCGCCCCCAACAGCCGGGCCATCTCCGCCGCCGCGAGGTTCACCACTGTGCCGCGGGTGAGCGCCGCCCCCGAGCCCCCGACCAGCACCACCTCTTTGCCCGCCGAGGCCGCGGCGAAGGCCTCCGTGATCTGCCGCTGCACCGCCTCTGCGCCGGCCGCGCACAGGTCCGGGGTGAGCAGCACCGGGCAGACCTGGGAGGGGATCGCGGGCAGGCCGAGCTGGGAGGCGACGAACATCGCGGCCTCGTCCAAGGGCTGACCCTCGAACGGGGCCAGCGGCTTGAGATAGCCCACCGCGCGGCCCTGCTCTCGCCAGCGCAGTCCCAGCACCAGGCACGCCAGCGTCTTCCCGGCATGCGGCTCATTAGAAGCCACGTAGAGCGCTACCATACCCACCTCCGGTGAAGTAAAAAGTAAAAAGGCAAAAGGCAAAAAGCCATGGGAAAAAGCGTATTCTTGTTTTGCCTTTTTACTTTTGCCTTTTTACTTCTTCAGGTCTCCGCGATGATCATCCGCGCGTCCACCGCAATCGCTCCCGCGCCCGGCTCGCCCACCTTCAGCGGGTTCACATCCATCTCCACGATCTCCGGGAAGTCCGTCACCAACTGCGAGACTGTGAGCAGCACCTTCACCAGCGCGTCTATGTCGGCCGGCTTCTCCCCCCGCGCCCCGCGCAGCAGCGCGGCCGACTTCACCTCGTCCAGCATCATCCGCGCGTGCCGCTCGCCGAATGGGGCGACGCGGAAGGCCACGTCCTTCAGCACCTCGACGTAGATTCCGCCCAGGCCAAACATCACCAGCGGGCCGAACTGCGGGTCGCGCGTCGCGCCGACGATCACCTCTCGGCCGGCGCGCACCATCTCTTGCACCGACACCCCGCGCAGGTCGGCGCTGGGCATGAACCGCCGCGCCCGCAGCATCATCAGCTCGAAGGTGTCCATCGCCTGCTGCGCGTCCTGCACCCCCACCTTCACGCCGCCGATATCGGACTTGTGGAGGATGTCGGGGGAGACGATCTTCATCACCAACGGGAACCCGATCTCCGCGGCGAAGTGCGCCGCCTGCTCCGCGTTGGTCGCGAGCCGGTAGTCCGGCATGGCGATCCCGTAGGCCATCAGCACCTCGCGCGCCTCGGTCTCGCCGAGCGCCAGCCGGCCCTCCTTGCGAATCGCCTCGAAGACCACGCGCGCCTTCTCCGTGTCAACCTCGAACCGCACGATCTCGTCGGGCGGCTCCTCGCGCCACTCCCGGTAGCGCGCCATCGCCGCGAGCGAGTCCACCGCGCGCTCGGGGTAGGGGTAGCACGGCACGTGGCGCGCGATCAGGTGCTCCACCGCCTCCTGCATCGCCGCGCCGCCCATGAAGCAGGACAGCACGGGCTTTCCGCTTTGCTCCTGCGCCTGGGCCAGGCCTTGGGCGGTCTCGAAGGGTTGGGTGCTGGTCTGCGGGGTGAGCAGCGCGATCACCGCGTCCACGTTCGGGTCGGCCAGGACCGCCTCGGCGGAGAAGTTGTACCGCGCCGCATCCGCGTCCCCCAGGCAGTCCACGGGGTTGTAGAAGTTCGAGGCCGGCGGCAGCGTGGTGCGCAACCGTTCCACCGTGCGCGGGTCTATCGGCGCCAACTCCAGGCCCATCCGCTCCAACTCATCGGTGGCCATGATCCCCGGCCCGCCCGCGTTGGTGAGGATTGCGACGCGACGGCTGCGGGGCAGGCCCTGGTAGGCGAAGGCGACCGCGCAATCGAACAACTGCTCCACGGAGTGGGCGCGGATCACGCCCGATTGCAGGAAGGCGGCGTCATAGGCCCGTTCCGAGCCGGCCAGGCTGCCGGTGTGCGAGGAGACCGCCCTCGCCCCGGCCTGGGTGCTGCCCGACTTGACCACGATGATGGGCTTCTTCGCCGAGACTTCGCGCGCGACGCGGATGAACTCCGGCCCGTCGGGAAGCCCTTCGATGTAGGCCACGATGACCTTGGTCTCCGGGTCGTCCTCCCAGGCGCGCAGCAGATCAATGATCCCCACGTCCATGCTGTTGCCGATGCTCACGAACTTGCTGAACCCGATGTTGTTCTGCACCGACCAGTCTATGATCGCGGTGGCCAGCGCGCCGGACTGGGACATCACCGCGATGCCGCCGCGATTGGGGAAGATGGGCGCGAAAGAGGCGTCCAGACCGACGCCTGTGGAGATCACCCCGAGGCAGTTGGGGCCGACGATGCGAATCCCGCGGCGCTTCGCCACCTCCGCAAGCTGCCGCTCTCGCACCACGCCCTCCGGGCCGGATTCCTTGAACCCGGCCGAGATCACGATGGCCGAGTCCACCCCCTTCTCGCCGCACTCCTCCAGCACCCCCGCCACCGCGGGGGCGGGCACGACGATCACCGCGAGATCCACTGGGCCTTCCACGTCTTTGACGCTGGCATAGGCCCGCAGGCCCAGCACCTCCGGCGCGGCGGGGTTGATGGGGTAGATCGCTCCCTTGAAGCCGGCCCGGATCAGGTTGTGCAGGAGGCGCCGATGACCGCCACCGCCTCGGGAGCGAAGAAGTGTTGGAGTGAGACGACCTGCCCGGTCTGCAACGCGCTCACCTTATCCTTCGAGCCGTCCGGCGCGAAAAGCCTGGATATATCCCAGGCACATCTCGTCGCGACCCAGCAGCGTCTCCGCCGCGCACACCGAGGCCAGCATCGCCTTGTCCAGGGGATCGAGAATCGCCGCGTCCATCCCCCGCGCCGCCGCCATCGCCAGGAAGGTGCGATTGAGGAGCGGCCGGAGCGGCATCTGGAACGAGATGTTGCTCAACCCGCAGATCACGTGTACCCCGGGCAGGGCCGCGATGATCCCCGCC
>CAZUGW010000202.1:0-1671 GCA_964620055.1 uncultured bacterium | reverse complement strand
GTCGAGGAAGGCCGCGCCCTGCTCGCTCTCCACCGCGATGGAGCGCGCCAGCGGGTCAATGAACAGATCGGAGCGCGCGATTCCCGCGGCCTGGGCGGCCTCGCCGAGGCGCGTCGCGATGACCACGCGCTGCTCCGCGGTGGTGGGCAGGCCGGCCTCATCGAGGGTCAAGGCCACGAGGCGCGCATGGTGCGCCGCGGCCAGCTCGAGCACCGGGGCCATCCGGCCCAGCTCGGCGCTGGCCGAGTTCACCAGGGCCTGCCCGCGGTGCGCCTCCAGCCCGGCGCGCAGCGTCGGGACGTGGGGGGAGTCAATGCAGCACGGTTTGTCCGTCGCGCGCTGGACGGTGGTCACCAGCCAGGCCATATCCTCGGGCTCGCGCGCCGGATCGGTGCCCGCGTTCACGTCGAGATAATCCGCCCCCGCCTCGGCCTGGCGCTGGGCCAGCGAGACGATGAACGCCTCGTCCCTGGCAATGACCGCCTCCCGCACCTTCTTCCCCGTCCCGTTGATGCGCTCTCCGACGATGATCATAGGGCCTTCTTTCCGAAGAGATACCGAATCCGAAGGTAGGGGCGCATGGCCATGCGCCCGCCTCACCTCCATCAAATGGGGCGCATTGATAATGCGCCCCTACGGTGATTTCCTGGCCGAATACGTCTCCTCTATACCATGAATCAAGGCCGCCAGTACGGCGTTGGTGGGCGTCGGCACGTCCTTCGCCGCACCGTGTCGCACCACGGCCCCGTTAATCGCCGCGACCTCCGTCTGACGCTGCCGGCGGACATCCTGCAGCATCGAGTTCACGTTGTTAGCCGTCCGCTGGCACACCTCCTCTGTGTGCGCCACCATATCCGCGTGCGGCAAGCGAATCCCCTCTCTCTCTGCCACCTGGAGCACCTCGGTCACGGCCAGCCGCAGCACCTGCCGCAGGTGCGCCGACTCCATGATCCCGCCGTTGCGCACCTGGGCCAGCGTCGCCACCGGGTTGATCCCCGCGTTAATCGCCAGCTTCGTCCACAGCACCGAGGGCAGGTCCGCGGTCAGTTCGGTCTGCACGCCCGCCGCGGCGAAGGCGGCCTGGACGCTCATCAACCGCTCACTGATCGTCCCGCTCGGCTCCCCGATCACGGTGACCCCGGTCCCGGCGTGGTGGGCCTGACCGGGGGCGATGAGGGTCGCCCCTTGTGCCGTGCTCCCGCCCAGCACCCGCCCCTCGCCCAAGACCTGCTGCAAGATCTCCAGATTGCCCAGCCCGTTCTGCAAACTGAGGGCCGCGCCGGTCGGGGACAGGGCAGACTTCGCGATCTCCGCCGCGGCGGCGGTGTCGTAGGACTTCACCGCCACCAGCGCCAACTCCGCGCCGCCCACCTCCTCCGGCGAGGTGGTGGCGTGCACCGCGGCGTGGAATTCGCCGGAGAGCCCGGAGACATGCACGCCGCGGCGCGCCAGTTGCCGCGCCCGCGACGCATTCCGATCTAGCAACCACACCTCATGCCCGGCCCGACCCAGCAGACCGGCGAACAGGCACCCGATCGCACCGGGGCCGATAATGGCTATCTTCATGGGCACTGTCCCTAGACCCTAGACCCTAATCTCTAGACCCTACCGCGGCTTCTCCCACTTCTTGAGCTCGGCCACCTGCCCGACGCCCCAGACGATGAGCTGCTC
>CAZUGW010000201.1:5335-6374 GCA_964620055.1 uncultured bacterium | reverse complement strand
CCACTCGCCGAAAAGCCTCACCCAGCGAGAGGGGTCCCAGCGACCCCTCTCGAACTGTTTGTCAGGACGGTCGGGCCTCTAGCTCAGTTGGTTAGAGCGCTGCCCTGATAAGGCAGAGGTGGCTGGTTCGAGTCCAGCGGGGCCCACCACCGACTCTGAGTTGAGCCGCAATGCCGATGCGACACTACAAGTTTCCTCGCATCACCGTGGATCCGGGGAAGTGCTTCGGCAAGCCCTCCATCCGGGGTCTCCGGATGCCTGTCAGCTCGATTCTAGGCTACCTCGGTTCCGGTATGACGATTGAGGATATCCTGCGAGAGTGGCCCGAGCTAGAGGCAGAAGATGTCTATGAGGCCCTCGGCTATGCCGCCGCCGCGATGGAGGAAGAGATCATGTTGACCCAGGACGACGCGGCGGCATGAAGTTCCTTATCAACATGAACCTGCCACGCGAGCTAGGGCGCAGGCTTAGTGACATAGGCCACGATTGTCGGCACGTTGGTGATGTGGGCCTGTCGGACGCCAGTGATGAGACGATAGTTGAGGCGGCACGGAAAGCCGGCGAGACTATCTTAACGCACGACTTGGACTATGGCCACCTTCTGGCGTTTTCCGGCGAGTCGAGCCCGTCAGTTGTGATCTTTCGCCTGAGGAATATCAGCGTCGGCAGTCTGGCGTCGGCGCTATCCAGAGCCTGTGATGTCATACGGGAGCCGCTTGAAAGTGGCGCCATCGCGGTTATCGGCGACTCTATTCTGAGAGTTCGGCGGTTGCCGGTAACGCGGTGATTATTGTGAGTGCTGGTTCGAGTCCAGCGGGGCCCACCAAGATAGAGAGTAGAAAGGTGAGAGGAGAGAGGTGATTCTGATGACCTCTCTCCTTTTCCATCGCGCCCCTCTCATGATAGCATAGGGTGGAGTTGACCGAGATGACCTTCAAAGTGGTGCTGGAACCAAGTGAAGAGGGCGGATACACGGCGATTGTTCCTGCCCTGCCCGGCTGCATCAGCGAGGGAGAGACGGCGGAGGAGGCCTTGCAGA
>CAZUGW010000201.1:268-5325 GCA_964620055.1 uncultured bacterium | reverse complement strand
GAACATCCGGGAGGCCATCGCGCTTTACCTCGAGCCGGTGGAGGATCTGGCGCCGGAGGCCGAGGGGGCGTTAGTCAGAGAGGTCGCTCTTTGAGCAAGGTTCCGAGCCTGAACTTCGACGAGATCGTACGGGCCTTGGAGCGAGACGGATGGGTAGGGGTTCGGCAGCGCGGCAGCCATCTCCGCCTGCACAAAGTGGTGGACGGCGAGATCCTGCGTCTCACTGTTCCCGCCCATAGACCAGTTAAGCGATCCACACTATCTCATCTCCTCAAGCAGGCGCGCCTTGGGGTGGACGAGTTCCTGAAGCTGCTGTGAGTCAGCGAGCCGCCCTCGACTTGTAACTCCTAACCCTGCGCGGCGGCCTGGGGGCGGAGGCGTAGTCGCGTGCGGTCGGGGAGGGGGAGGTCTTCGCCACGTTGACATCAGAGCGAGCATGGGCTATGCTACGCGCGAGGGATGCTCCCCATGACCGGCATCCCGCAGCGCCAAGACGTTTCGACCAGGCGCCGCGAGCACCGCCGCCCCGCGCGGCGTCTCCTCTCCCACACCCCAGGGCTGATTGCGTGCTCGCGCGCCGGATAGGGGACACGATGATCGCGTCTGCTAACCGTATTCTGAGTCTCGCGGGCCTTTCGCCCGCGGAGATCCTCCACGCCAAGGCGAAGCTGGCCGAGCACGTGCTGCGCCGGCGTCACGTGGAGGCGGGGCTCGTTCTCCCCATGTTCACCGAGGTGTATGTGGAGGAGGAACCCACGCACGTCGCGTTGCTCAGCGCCACCGAACAAACCGCGCGCTATCTCGCGGCACTCGCTTTCCGGGCCGCAATCGAGCCCTCGGACGAGATCCCCGGCCTCCTCGACCAGACCATCGCCGCGGTGGAGAGAGCGCACGCGCTGACGGACACGCCCGGCGTGCTCGCCCGCGGCTATCTGCCGGAACGGCGAGCCGCCGAGTGCGACTTCCCGGGGCAGGAGGAGCTGTTGGGTCGGGCCGAGGGCTGGGTGTGGTTGTCGGGCGGGCACAGTGACACCTACTGCGCCGTGTTCTTCGCCGCCGCCGTCCTGCACGATCTCTGTCCCTCCTTCGCCCCTCGCCTCCTCCCCCTCGTACGCGCGGTCCTCGACCGGTGGCTAGAGCACGGCCTCACCCTTACCGACGTGGGCGGCCGGCCGGTCCCGGATTGCCCCACGGCGCCGGGGACGATCCCCCCGGATCGGCGCGTGGTCTGTCTCCAGGTGCTGCAACTGCTCTCCATCGGCCACCATCTCACCGGGCGGCCGGAGTACCGCTCCACCTATCGCGAACTGGCAACCGAGCACGGGTACGCCCCGACGGGCGTGCAGATCGTTCTCCCCGGCCTCTCGCCGAAGGACGACGTGCGCGCCTTCGAGGCCTACTACCACCTCCTGCCCTACGAGCAGGACCCGGCGCTCCGGGCGGCCTACCTTCAGAGCCTGCGCGGGAAGTGGGCAAGGGTGAAGGGCGAGGAACGGGTCTATCTGGATCTGATCGGCGGCGTGCTGGACCCGGAGGCCGGATTCGGCCCCGAGCTCGCCGACGTGCTCCTGCGCCTGGAGGTCGTCAAGGAGTTCCCGCACGGCGGCGCGCCCGACGGCCAGGGGCCACACTCCAGTGGTCCTGTCCCCATCGAGCAGCGGCCGCCGACGATGTTCGAGTGGGGCTACAGCCCGCATCGGACCTGGGCGGCGAAGACCCTGCTCGCACCAGTTGACTATCTACTTACCTACTGGATGGCCCGATACCACGGCGCGCTCGGGTAGGCGGCCACCGGCGGTGTGGACGCAGCCGCCGCAGACTTACGTGATTCCCGCGCCCTGCAATTTGTAGTAATGCCGGAACAATCTTGTCTTGACCATCTTACAGGCCTGTGCTATCTATGTGGTGCTGTAGAAGTGTTAGGGCGAGGGCGCGGTCTTCTTCCGTACGCTTCATAAAGCCATGCACAGTCGAGGAGACAACGATGGCGGAGGTTGCGCGCGAACGAGGGCAGACGTCTGTCCGACCAGTTGACCTGAGCAAGTTGCTGGAGCGGCTGGAACTCGGGATCGGTCAGGCGGCGCACTTGTGCGGGGTATCTATTCGGCAGCTCTCTTATTGGACTGACAAGGGACTGATCCAACCAAAGGGCGGCGGCGGGAGCCGCACCTATGACTATCCGGCCATCGAAAAGGTGTGTCTGATCAAACAGGCGCTGGACCAGGGGTACAGCCTGGAGGGGGGAGTGGCCGAGGCGGAGGCCTTTTTGGGCCGGCAACGGCGAGACCGCGAGCAACTGGAGGGGACCTCCGCCGAGGACCTGCGGAGGTTGGTGGCGGCCCGTTCCGAGCGGCTGGGGCAATTCGCCGATCGCATTCGGCGCGGTCTGCGCACCTATCGCGTGAGCGGCGACCTGGGACGCATGGCCGCGTCTCTAACCGGCCTCGAGAAGCTGATCGCCTTCCTGGAATCGAACCCCTATACGGTGAACACGGCGCGTCAGATTGCCTTGCGCGTGGGGCGGGAGGCGGACGTGGTGCAGAAGGAGCTCGATCTGCTGGAGGAGCGCCGCTTCATCCAGAAGATCAGCTACCCGGGGGCGGACGTGTACCGATACATTCCGCCGCGCCGACGGTAGCACAGAATCGTGCAGGGTTCCGAGCGGAGAAGAGAAGGGCTTAGGAGATAGCCATGGATCGAGTGCGTACCGGGATTGAGGGTTTGGATACGCTGCTTTACGGCGGGTTGCTACGCGGCGACGCGATGCTCGTGGCCGGCTCGCCGGGTACCGGAAAGACCAGCTTGGGGATGCAGTACCTCTACAACGGCGCGACCAAGTACGGCGAGCCCGGGCTGTTTATCACCTTCGAGGAGTTCCCGCAGCGCATCTACCGCGACGCGCTCAGCTTCGGGTGGGACTTCCCGGCCCTGGAGGAAGAGGGGAAACTCAAGGTGCTCTTCACCTCTCCCGAGGTGCTGCAGCAGGACATCATCCGCGACCAGGGTCTGGTGGGCGAGATGATCGCCGAGATCGGCGCGCGCCGGGTGGTGGTGGACAGCATCAGCCACTTCCAGGAGACGGGCCAGGACTACCGCCAGTTCCGCGAGGCCGTCTATGGCCTGGTGAACGCGCTGAAGCGCGAGCAACTGACGGCGATCCTGACTCGCGAGCTCCGCGAGATGGAGGAGATGGGAGCCGGGGTGGAGGAGTTCGTGGCCGACGGCGTGATCGTGCTCAGCCGCGCCTACATCGGCAACACGAACATGCGGTTCCTGGAGGTGATGAAAAGCCGGGGTTCGGCGCTCGTCCCCATTCCGTGCCTGTACAGCTTCACCGAGCACGGGATCGTCGTGGTCCCGCCTTTCCAGGAACCACTCTACCGCTACGAGGACGCGGTGTCCACCGGGATCGAGCAGCTCGACCAATTGTTGGGGGGAGGCATCCCTTACGGCGCGTTCTATCTGATGGAGATTGACGGGGAAATCAACCAGGGCATCCTGGACGTCGGGTTCGCCAAAGAGGCGCTGGAGGCGGGCGACTACCTCGTCCGGATCGCCGGCAAGAGCGACAGCCGGTCGGCGTGGAGGGCCTTGATGAAGGCGGCCGAGTTGGAGGAGTCGTTCGATCGCGCCGCCGGCACGGGGCAGGCGACGCTGTTGTGGCCGGGGGCGCCGGCCGATGGCGCCGTGACTCCCACCCGCGTCTCCGAGACCTTGACCAACGTGTACGAGGCGGCCGGCGATACCCCCGTCCGGGTCCAGGTTGACATCTCCCGGCTGCTCACGTTGCTCGCCCCGGGCGAGGGATATCGTCAGGTGACGAACCTGGCGGCGCTGTGTCGGGAGAAGCGGGCCGTGGTACTGGGAATGATCAGCCCGAGCGCCGCGCCGTGTGAGGAGTTGGAGAAACTGAGGGCGGCGGCGGACGGGATCGTGCGGGTGTGGACGCAGGGCAACTACTCGTTCCTGCAAGTGATGAAGACCGTGAACTCGGTCCGGACGCCGGTGTACTCGGTGCACCAGATCAACACGCCGCCGTTCATCGAGATCTTGAGTTACTGACCTACAGAGGCGCCGCAGTCGCTCCGATTGACTTTTCGGGGCGGCGGGACTAGAATCATGCGGCGGTCATCCGCGGGGTGTGTGGATGACGAGTACGTGGCGCGCCTCTGGGCCAGAGATAGCGGCCTGTCCGCGCGGAGCGGGCGGGCCGTTTGCGCGAAAGAAAGGAAGAACGGATGCGCCGTCCTCTCATGTGGGCAGGGATTGTGACGCTGGGCCTGCTGGCCCTGGCGGGCTGTGGTGGCAAGAAAAAGCAGGCTGACGTGGTGGCGCGCGTCAACGGACAGGCGATCACGCGCGACGACGTGTGCCAGTTCCTGGAGCAGCAGCAGGGCGGCTCCCTGACGGCCCGGGCCCTGGACGCCCTGATCTCCCGCCAACTCGTGCGCCAGAAGGCCCAGGAGCGGGGGATCAAGGTGACCGCGGAGGAGATCAAGCAGCGGATCGAGTCCATGAAGGACGACGCCCTGGCCAGCACCGGCAAGAGTTGGGAGGCGATGCTCGCCGAGGCCGGTCAGACCGCGGCCGACGTCGAGGACCAGGTCAGCACCGACCTCATCGTCGGGAAGCTGCTCATCCCGGAATCGGAGCGCAAGACGTGGTTTGACGACAAGCAGAATCAAGAGAAGCTCAAGCTGTACTTCCCGCAGAACAACGAGTCAGTGATCTACCGGCGCATTGTCACCGCGACCAAAGAGGAGGCGGAGGCGATCCGCAAGGAACTGACCACGGATAGGAGCGCCGACTTCGCCAAGCTCGCCGAGACGAAGTCCATTGACCCCATGACGCGAGACCGCGGCGGCATGAAGGGTTGGGCCGTCAAGGGGAAGGCGCTCCCCGGGGAGCAGGATCTGGAGAAGGCGCTGTTCTCACTCAAGCCCGGTGAGATCAGCCAGCCGCTCCCGTTCAAGCCGCAGGCGACCCAGGGGCAGGCGCCGGCCGCCGAGCAGTGGCAGCTTGTGACCGCGGTGAAGTACGTTCCGCCCCACGCCCTC
>CAZUGW010000201.1:0-258 GCA_964620055.1 uncultured bacterium | reverse complement strand
TCGGAGCTGCGCGTCCAGGCCGAGGAGGCAGAACGCCAGATCGAGCAGATCATGATGATGGCCAACCCGCAGTTGTCGGCCCAGGCGAATCAGTTCCTTAACGACCTGATCGCGAAGGCGAAGGTGGAGATCGTGAACCCGCGGTACAAGTCGCTGGAGAAGGAGTACGCGCGCCGGCGCGAAGAGTCGGCGCAGCCGATGCCTCCCGCGGGCGGAGGGCAGATGGGCCCCTTCGGCATCCCCATTGACCTCCGGCCG
>CAZUGW010000200.1:0-6397 GCA_964620055.1 uncultured bacterium | reverse complement strand
ATCGTGATCGGCACGCCGATCTCTCCCAGGCCGCGCGGCTCGCCCGCGTTCGGGACGATATGGGTGGCGAAGGCGGGGAAACCCAGCGCGCGGATGTCTCCGCTGTCGCGGATGGCCCCGTGGATTACGATCCCGGCCACGCCGCGGTTCATCGCACTGCGCGAGGCCATCTCGCCCCAGACCGCGGGCGGCACGCCACCCGCGTCGACAACGATCACGTCGCCCGGCTCCGCCACGTCAATCGCCTGTACGGGCTTCGCGTAGTCGCCCGGCGCGGTGCGCACGGTGAGCGCGCGCCCCACCACCTTCATCCCGGGGCCGATGGGCCGCAGGCCGGGCAGCACGCCGCGCCGGTGCATCGCGTCCGACAGGTTGGCGGCGGAGATGATCCCGAGGGTATCGCGGATCTCATTCTCTGTGGCCCGCTTGAACAGCGTCGTCTCGATGCTCACGCCCTCGGTGATGGCCCGTACGATATCCGCGGTGGCCTTGCGCGCGTCGGGCGCCTTGCAGATCGCCCCGCCCACGATCACCACCGAGGCCCCCGCCGCCACCGCCTGGTGCGCGTTCTCGGAGTGAATTCCTCCCGCCGCGCAGAGCGGCACGTCCACCTCCGCGGCCACCGCGCGCAGCAGCGCGAACGGGTCCGCGCCCCGCATCTGCTCGTCAATCGCGGCGTGCACGTCAATCATATCCACGCCCAGCGCGGCCACCTGCTTGGCCCGCGGTACCGGGTCGGCCGCGCCGAGGAGATCGGCCACGATCCGCGCGCCGTACTCCCGGCCCGCCTCGACACATTCGGCAATCGTGGCATCCGGGGCGGCCGCGAGCACGTGCACCACGCCCGCGCCGGCCTTCGCCGCCGCCTCCACCTCCATCCGGCCCGCGTCCATCACCTTCATATCGGCCGCGATCACCAGATTCGGGAACATCGCCCGCAGTCGGCGCACCGCGTCCAGGCCCACGCTCTTGATCAGCGGCGTCCCCGCCTCCAGGATATCCGCGCCGCCCGCGGCGGCTTCCTCCGCCACCTTCAGGGCGCGGTCAAGTTCCAGAAAATCGAGCGCGACCTGCAGCCGCGCTCTCGGCTTCTGCTCCGCCATCTTCGTCCTTCTTATCTCGTCCTGCGGTTTGGTGGGTCTTACGCGCGAGACACCGCGCGGCGCCGCCCGTCCCCGCTCTGGATCGGATGGGCGCGGCGGTGATGGTAGTCCGTGCTCTGCTCGTAGGCATAGGCGACGCGCAGCATGGTCTCCTCCCCCAGGGTCTTGCCCACCAGATGCAGCCCGATCGGCAGCCCCTCCGAGGAGAATCCGCACGGGATGGACATCCCTGGCAACCCGCCCAAGTTTACCGGGATGGTGCATACATCGGAAAGGTACATCGCCACCGGATCGTCCGTCTTTTCGCCTATTCCAAAGGCCACCGTGGGGCTGACCGGCCCGACCAGGACGTCGCATCGCTCGAACGCGCGGTCGAAATCCCGCCGGATCAGCGTCCGCACTTGCCCCGCCTTGATGTAATACGCATCATAGTAGCCCGCGCTCAACGCATACGTCCCGAGCATGATGCGGCGCTTCACCTCCGCGCCGAACCCTTCGTCCCGCGTCTTCGTGTACATCGCGATGATATCATCGGCGTGGGCGGTGCGATGCCCATACTGCACGCCATCATATCGCGCCAGGTTGGAGCTCGCCTCCGCCGGCGCGATGATGTAGTACACGGGGATGGAGTAGTTGAGGTTGGGGAGCGACACTTCCTCGCACTCCGCCCCCAGTTCCTGGAGCCGATCCACCGCCGCCCGCACCGCGCTCCCCACCTCCGCCTCCACGCCCACCCCCTGGTACTCCATGAACTCCTTCACCAGGCCGACGCGGAGGCCCTTCAGGTCGGTGACCAGGGATTGCGTGTAGTCGGGAGTGGGGACGTTGATGGAAGTGGCGTCGCGCGCATCGTGCCCGCACAGCACGTTGAGCATCAGCGCGCAGTCCCTCACGTCTTTCACGATCGGCCCCACCTGATCCAGCGAACTGGCGTAGGCGACCACGCCGTAGCGCGACACCCGCCCATAGGTCGGCTTCATCCCGACGATGCCGCACAGACTGGCCGGCTGGCGAATGGACCCGCCGGTGTCGGTGCCCAGCGCGACAATCGCCTCCGACGCCGCGATCGCCGCGGCCGAGCCGCCGGACGACCCGCCCGGCACCTTCTCCAGGTCCCACGGGTTGCGGGAGTAGCCCCGCGCCGAGTTCTCGGTGGAGGACCCCATCGCGAACTCGTCCATATTCGTCTTGCCCAGGAACACCAGCCCGTTCTCCCGGCAGCGCTCCACCACGTCCGCGTCGTAGGGCGGCACGAAGCCCTCCAGAATCTTAGAGCAGCACGTGGTCTCGATCCCCTTGGTGCAGAAGATGTCCTTCAGTCCAATCGGGATGCCGGCGAGCGGGGGCAGCGTCTCGCCTCGCGCGCGTCGCTCATCAACTCCGGCCGCCTGCTGCTCGGCCACCTCGCGGGTGAGGAGAATGTAGGAGTGGAGCTCCGTGTCCACCTCCGCGATGCGCGCGTACATCGCTGCCACCAACTCGCGGGCCGATATCTCCTTGCGTCCTAGCAGTTCCGACAGCTCGTGCGCAGTGAGATCGTGCAGGAGCGCGCTCATTCGATCACCCTCGGGACCTGGAAGTAATCCTCCTCCCGGTCCGGCGCGTTCTGCAAGGCCTCGTCGGGGGTCAGCGACGGCCGCGGTTCGTCCTCCCGGAACACGTTGGTGATCGCCACCGCGTGCGACATCGGCGGCACGCCGGTGGTGTCAATCTGCTGGAGTTGCTCGAAGTGCTCCAGGATCGAGTTGAGCTGGGTGGTGAAGCGCGCGCGCTCCTCCTCCGTCAGCTTGAGCCGGCCCAGCAGGGCGACGTGTTCGACTTCCTCGGGTGTCAGGCGCATGGCGTGTTCCTCGGGGCTAGGGGTTAGGGGTTAGGGGCTCGGGTGTCGGCGTCGGTTTCTCCCCTGGTGTAACGGTGATTCGCGCCCCCCGATACCTCCCCTCAATCACAATCGCCCCCGTCTCCGGATTCGGCATCGCCTCATAATCCGCCACCGTTCGCCCCTCCTCCTGGATCACCACGTGATAGCTCTCGCCGGTTGTCACGCGAAAGGCGCCGTCCCGGACGACGATCTCGAAGGGCGTGTAATCCCCGCCGCGCGCCTGGACTTCGCCGCCGGAGAGGCCCACGCTGGCCCCGTCTCCGTTGATCAGCAGCTCAATCCCCTGTTCGTCATACTGCCGCACGGCCACCGCCACCATCGTCCCCTCCAGCCCCGGCGTCACGGTGATAGGAAGCGCCTGGGCTGCGGCGAGCGGCGCGCCGGGGAAGAGCAGTTCGACGCTGCTTCCTGTCTCGGTGCCCCACAGCTTCACCAGCCCCCCGGGCACGAAGTACAACTCGTTCTTCACGAAGTACAGGTCCACCGCAGCGACGTTGTTGCTCGGCGAGGCCACCGCCACGAGCTTGTTGGTGTAGGAGGTCGCCGTCACCGCCGGCCACAGCGCGTCCGGTTCGATCACGTTCACATCGCGCGCCCGGGAGAGAATGCGGTCGTGGAAATCGGCGAAGTCCTCCCGCTCCGAGTCCCACTGCTGGTAGAGGAACGCGGGGGCGTACACCGTGAACCCCTTGCCCAGGCCGCGCACGCGCAATGTGGGGCCGTCTTCCCCTCCGAATCCCTGTCCCAGATACTTGGCCACGTCCGGCTGCTCCAGGATGCCCATGATCTCCTCGAGCAGCCCCTCCAGTTCGACATCGGCGGCGAACCCGTTGGGGCCGATGGGCGTCGGAGTGGTCACGCCCTGGTAGGTGACCCCGGGTTGCGACTCAGGCGGGGGCACCGGAGTGGCCGTCGGCTGGCGCAGACCGAAGGTGGTCATCATGATCTCCGGCAGCGAGTCCACCACGCCCTTCGCCTGGTACATGCCGATCCCCGCATCCGCCACCAGCGCCCCGCCCAGCAGCGCGAACTGATTCAGCGCCGCCTGCGCGTCGTCCGGCAGGAAGAGGGCCATCGGCGCAATGATCGCCCCGTATTGCTTGGTATCCACCTTGCCCAGCAAGTCCACGGACAGCACGTCCATCAGGCCATAGCGACTGCCGTTCTTAACGGTGTAGAACAGCTCCGTCGGCTCCAGTTCGGTTACCCCGTCGAGGTAACCGTAGAGCGACTTGCCGTAACGCATCTGGCCGCCGGCGCAAGGCTCGTACAGCACGGCCGCCCGCGCCACGGGCTTGACCGGGAACCAGTGCGTCGCCTCCATCGTCTCCGCGGTCTGCTTCACCACCGCCGCCAGCCGCTCGGAATCGCGCAAGGCCGCCCAGCTCCAGAATTGGAGGCCCGAGGCGCCGTGGACCAGCGCCAGGTTGATCCAGTTGCCCAGTTGGCTCGGCGCGGGGAAGCCGCTGACGTCGAGCGTCTGCACCGCGATGAACTGGTTGGCGCGGCGCGCGATGTCCACGCCGTGAACGTTGCTCGTGACCAGGTCCGACTCCGCCGCGGTGGGGGTGCTGGCCGCGATGATCCCGTCGAACCCGGAGGTGAGGCTGATGCTGGAACGATAGTCGGTGACCCCGCCCACCAGCACCAGCCGCTTCGGGTCGGCCTCGCGCAAGGCCTTGGTCCAGAGGGCGATGGTGTCCGCGTAGGTCTTGGCGCGGTAGTACGCGAAATCCACCCTGGCGCGGCCGATGCCGCCGGGCCGGGCGGAGTCAATGTCCCCCCCACCCCCGGTGGTGGCGCCGGAGAAGTCATCGAAGCTCGTTCCCCAGGAGGTGTTCAGGGCCGCCACGCTGGGATAGGACTGGCGGAGAAAAGCCTGAAACCCGTTGTCGCCCCACACCACTTGGTCGGGAAGCACCCCCCCGACCACCCAGGCGATGAGGCGCGGGTGGCGGTCCAGAGAACTGACGGCTTTCTGGACGAAGCTCTGCACGGCCTCCGCATATCCCGGCAGCAGGGGGTCACTGGCCAGCCGGTTGCCTTCCGCGTCCTCCAGTTGCTCCGGCGCGAGCACGCCGATCACGAGCAGCCCCCGCTCCTCCGCCGCCGTGGCCAGGTCGAAGGCCTTGGACAGCGCCTCCTCCGAGACGTCGGTGATAGTGATCGCCGCGGTGTTGAGGCCTAGGTCCGCATAGGCGTCCAGGTCGTCCGCGCTGTCCAGCCCGTTCGCCCACAGCAGCACCGTGGGCTGCCCGTTGATACGGATGAGATTCGCGTCCTTCTTGGCCGTGGCGACGCGCGGCGCGGGGCGCGCCTCCGTCGCCTCAGGCGCGGCGAGAGGGGTCTCGGCGTCCTGCCCCCAGGCCACCACGACCGCGCTCAGCAGCCACACCACCAACCCGAACCAACGCAGCTTGCCTCTCATCTCCCAACTCCCTCCCCGCGCGTCACTGCAGGATACCCGGTAAGTTTTCGGCGAGGGACGGGGCCTCCCTCGCCGGTGTCGGTCTGACGCGACGGCGTCTTCCGCGTGGCGCAGGCTGTGCGACTCGTTACGTCAGCGCCAGCTCCGTCTCCGGATCGAACAGGTGCGTCTTCGCCATATCGAAGACCACCTCCAGCTTGCCGCCGATCTTCGCCTGCGTCTCGGCCTTCAAGTCGGCGATCAGGGAGTGCGGCCCCGCGGTCAGGTAGGCGTAGACCGTCGAGCCCATCGGCTCCGTCACGTCCACGCCCAGGGTGGCGGTGTTGCCCTCCTCCGAGGGGACCGGCGGGTTCAGGCGGCGGTCGTGAATGTCATCCGGCCGCACCCCGAACACCACGCGGCGACCCACGTGGGACTTCACCTTCTCGCTCTGCCCGGAGGGGAGCTTCAGCTTCAGGGCCTCGGCGTTCACGATCATCGCGCCGTTCTGCGCCTCCAGCGTGGCCTCCATGAAGTTCATCGCCGGGCTGCCGATGAACCCCGCCACGAACAGATTCGCGGGGTGATTGAACAGCTCTAGCGGCCTGTCCACCTGCTGCATCTTCCCGTGATTCAGCACCGCGATGCGGTCGCCCATGGTCATCGCCTCGGTCTGATCGTGGGTGACGTAGATGGTGGTGATCCCCAGGCGGCGGTGCAGCTTGATCAGTTCCGCGCGGGTCTGCACGCGCAGCTTCGCGTCCAGGTTGGAGAGCGGCTCGTCCATCAAGAACACCTTGGGCTCGCGCACGATCGCCCGGCCGAGGGCGACGCGCTGGCGCTGCCCGCCGGAGAGCTCCTTGGGCTTGCGGTGCAGCAACTCGCCCAGGCCCAGGATGTCGGCCGCTCCCTTCACTCGGCGCTGGATCTCCGGCTTGGGCACCTTGCGGAGCTTGAGGCCGAAGGCCATGTTGTCGAACACGTTCATGTGGGGATAGAGGGCGT
>CAZUGW010000199.1:0-6431 GCA_964620055.1 uncultured bacterium | reverse complement strand
GCGGGCCAACGCCACCGCCTCCCGCAATGACAGCGACTGCTCGGCCGAGGCCGCGGTCGGAATCGCAACTACGGCCAGCACCAGTAACGCCTGTTTGACGCGCATGATGACTGCGTACACCTCCGTGGGAATGCGCCCGACGCGGCCGCGCGCAGCGCGGCCGACCTCAGGCGGAATACGACTGGGAACGCGCGCGGCTTAGGCCCGCGGCGGCTGGGGGATTACTGCCAGGGGAAGAGATTGGACGGAGGGAAGCTCCGTGGCCACGTAGTCGCCCACCGTCCAGTCGGGCGGCGGCGCGGCCTGGCCTACCACCACCGCGCTGGACGCTGGACAGCAGGTGCAGTCACAATGGCACGCGCAGTCACTGCACCCCGGTTCGCAGGGGACGACCGCCCAGGCCGAGGCAAGCGCCAGGAGTGTCAGCAAGGCGACCGCACAGGCAATGTTGAGTTTGCCGATGGGCATAATCGCTAAACCCAGGGGTCATTCTATCACACGACTGGGAAGCGCGCCACCGGGCCTTGGCCTCGGCGGCGACGGCGGTAGTGAACCCACAGACTCCCGCGGCGATCTCAGCAGTGCACTTCCTCGCGCTGCTTCTCTTCTCACGTGCGGGGCGACGCCTCGTCCGGGCTATTCCCCGTCGGCTGGTAGCTGGAACTCTGGCCGCGCCGGAGGCTTTGCACCCAGGTTCGCACTTCGCCCAGCTTGTCCGCGAACGCACTCCCGCCTACGCCATTTGCCAGCATATACCCCAGCATCGCCACCGTGGCTCGCACGCCGGGGGCGCACCAGGTTTCCTCCGGTCGGAACCGCGCCATTCCCGGGTTCGGCGCCTCCGACCGCCGGAATGTGCACCACTGTCCGAGACCAGTGCCGAGCCCACGGCAGACTTCGTAACACGGGCAGGCCACCACGTCATCTCTCACGGCATGGCTCCTTCCATTGCGACCGATTCCGCGGCGAAGTACCGACGCCGGAACGCAAGCGACACGTTCACCAATCCGATCAGCACCGGCATCTCTACGAGTGGTCCGATTACCGTGGCGAACGCCTGACCCGACCCGATGCCGAAGACCGCCACCGCCACCGCAATCGCCAGCTCGAAATCATTGCTCGCCGCGGTGAAGGCCAGGGTAGCCGTCTTCGGGTAATCGGCCCCCGCGCGCCGGCTGAGAAAGAACGTCCCCAGCCACATGATCAGGAAGTAGGCGAGCAGCGGGAGGGCCACGCGCAGCACGTCGAGCGGCAGGCGGACGATGTACTCTCCCTTCAGCGAGAACATCACCAGGATGGTGAAGAGCAGCGCCACCAGGGTGATCGGGCTGATCCGTGGGAGGAACTCCGCGTGGTACCACTCCTTGCCCCGGAGTCTGATCAAGCCGAAGCGCGTGACCACCCCTGCGACGAACGGAATCCCCAGGTAGATTAACACGCTCTTCGCGATCTCCGTCACCGAGACCTGCACCACCGCGCCGCGGATCCCAAACAACGGAGGCAGAATCGTGATGAAAAGGTAGGCGTAGATGGGGTACGTGAGCACCTGGAATAAGGCATTGAAGGCCACCAGGCCGGCCACGTACTCCGGGTCGCCCCTCGCCAGGTCGTTCCACACCAGCACCATGGCGATGCAGCGCGCCAGTCCGACGAGGATCACGCCCACCATGTACTCCGGCAGGTCGCGCAGCAGCGTGATCGCGAGCAGGAACATCACGACCGGGCCGACTACCCAGTTCATCAACAGGGAAAGTCCGAGCACGCGCCGATCGCGAAAGACCGCCCCCATCTCCTCGTACTTCACCTTGGCCAGCGGCGGGTACATCATCAGGATCAGGCCGATCGCGATGGGAAGGGAAGTGGTCCCAATCTGCAGGCGGGTGAGGGCCGTGGCCACCTCTCGGAACGAGCACCCCACGCCGACCCCGGAGGCCATCGCCAGGAAGATCCATACGGTCAGATACCGGTCGAGAAAGGAGAGCTTACCCTTCACGCGTGCGTCCTTTCTGTCTTATCTGTACTTATGCCCATATCTGCATATATCAGCGAAAAAAACCCGCTACGGCGGGCAGGCCACTATCTCGCCGTTCTCCCGCGGCCGCAGGTGCTGCTCCAGTCGCCGCGCGTCCTGCCGCGCACCCGGCTCCTTCGCCGCGCGGGCGCAGACGGCCCTGACGATGGCCCCGTCCTCGGCCGACATCGCCGGGTCCAGGCTGTAGTGCATCCACTTGCCCTGCCGCCAATCCGACACGACGCCGGCCGCCTTGAGAAGGCCGAGATGGCGCGAGATCGTGTACTGGGGCAGCCCCAGGGCCTCCGTGATCTCGCACACACACAACTCCTCCCGGCCCTGGAGGAGATGCACGATGCGGAGGCGGGTCGGATCGGCGAGCGCCTTGAGAATACCTGTTAGTCGTGGCACTTTATATGCACCTTGACGCATATGATATCGGGGAGGCGCGACGGTGTCAATACCCAGGGAGGCGGCCGAAGGGCGCCCTACTCGTGCAACTCCTTCAAACTCCCCGTCTCGATGAACCAGATGCGCTCGCCGATGTTGGTGATATGGTCGGCCACCCGCTCCAGGTAGGCGCCCACCATCAGCAGGGCCATCGCCTGCTCGACCAGGTTCGGGTCGCGCCGCACGTATTCGGCCAGCTCCTCGTGGAGCGAGCGGTAGAGCCGATCCACCTGATCGTCGCGCTGCACCGCCTCCATTGCCAGGTCGAGGTCGCGACGCACGAAGGCCTCCAGCGAGTCGTGGAGCATCCTCTGGATGATCTCGGCCATCCGCGGGATGTCCACCAGGGGCTTGAACAGCGGCCGGCCGGCCAGCTCGCGGGCCTGGCGCGAGACGTCCACGGAGTAGTCTCCGATGCGCTCGAGGTCGGTGATCATGCGGAGTACGCCCGCGATGGTCCGCAGGTCGCGCGCCATGGGCTGCTGGAGGGCGAGAAGTTGCAGCGCGTGCGCCTCGATCTCGAGATTGAGCGCGTCAATCTCGTTTTCCAGCTCCATCACGCGCTCGCACAGCGCGGCGTCTCGCTCGGTCAGCGCGCGTACCGCGGTGCGTACCGCCTCCGCCGCGAGGCCGCCCATCCGCACCACCTCCTGTTGGAGGTCGGCGAGTTGCTCGTCGAAGCTATGGCGAATGGGAGTGCTCACGGCGACTCTCCTCTATCCAAACCGCCCGGTGATGTAGTCCTCGGTGCGCTTGTCCGCGGGTTCGGTGAAGATCCGGGTGGAGGGACCGAACTCGATCATCTCCCCGTTGAGGAAGAACCCGGTATGGTCGGACACCCGGGCGGCCTGCTGCATGTTGTGGGTCACGATCACAATAGTATAGTTCTGTTTGAGCTCGTGCATCAACTCCTCGATGCGCAGCGTGGAGATGGGATCGAGGGCGGAGGCCGGCTCGTCCATCAGCACCACCTCGGGTTCCACCGCCAGCACCCGCGCGATGCAGAGCCGCTGCTGCTGCCCCCCGGAAAGGTCGAAGGCGGAATGGCGCAGCTTGTCCTTCACTTCCTCCCACAGGGCGGCGCGCTTCAGGCTGTCCTCGACCAGGTCCTCCAACTCCCCGCCCCGCGCCAGGCCGTGAATCCGCGGGCCATAGGCGATGTTGTCGAAGATGGTCATGGGGAACGGGTTGGGACGTTGGAATACCATACCCACTCGCCGCCGCAGGGCCACCACGTCCACGTCTGGCAGCAGGATGTCCTCCCCGTCCAACACCACCGCCCCCTCGTGGCGCGCGCCGTCAATCACGTCGTTCATCCGGTTCAGGGTGCGCAGGAACGTGGACTTCCCGCACCCGGAGGGGCCGATGAGCGCCGTGATCTGCCGCGCGCGGATGGTCAAGTTGACCTCGGTCAGCGCGCGGAAGCGGCCGTAGTAGCAGTTGAGGCCCTGCACCTCGATCTTCGGCGGGTGAGGAACCTGGGGTCCGGGGTTCGCCTTCACTTCCAGCGCGGCGGTTCGCAGCATACTCACCTCACCAGTCGCATCCGGCCGCGCGTGGCGTAGCGCGCGGCGATACTCAGCAGCAGCACCATCGTGACCAGCACCAGCGCGGCCGCCCAGGCCTGCCGATGCCACTCCTCGAACGGGGAGCCGGCGTAGAGGTAGATCTGCACCGGCAGGCTCGACATCGGGCCCTGGGTCACCTTCAGATTCCACCACTGCGTCGAGCCCGCGGTGAACAGGATCGGCGCGGCCTCGCCGGCGATGCGCGCGATCGCGAGCAGCACGCCTGTAACCACGCCGCCCTTCGCGGCCTGCATCACCACCTTCACCACCGTCCGCCAGTGCGTCGCGCCGAGGGCCAGCGATCCCTCCCGTAGCGACATCGGCACCAGCCGCACCAACTCCTCCGTGGTGCGCATCGCGATGGGGACCATCATCACCCCCAGCGCGCACCCGCCCGCGACGGCCGAGACGCCGTGCATGGGAATCACCACCAGCGCCAGGACAAACATCCCGATCACGATGGAGGGCACCCCGCTCAACACGTCCGCGGTGAACCGGATCGCCCAGCCCAACCGGTTGTTGCCAAACTCGGCGAGATAGATGCCCCCCAAGAGGCCGATGGGCAGGCCGACCAGACTCGCCAGCCCCACCAGGATCAAGCTTCCGACGATGGCATTCGCCATCCCGCCGCCGGACTCGCCCACGGGTTTCGGCAGTTGCGTGAAGAAAGCAAGGTTGAGGCTGGAAATTCCCTGTGCGGCGACGTAGTAGAGAATGAGTCCCAGCGGGACCAGTGCGGCCAACGTCGCCAGCACCGCACCGCCCCACATCAGCGCGTTCGCCGCTTTCCGGCGGGCGAGTCTGAGGCTCGGGGCCGCGGCCTGCGTCGTCATTCTTTCACTCCCCGGGGCGCGCCGCGCCCCACGCTCCACAGCAGCAATCGCGCGACCGCGTTGACGAGGATCGCCACGCCGAAGAGCAGCAGCGCGATCTCCACCAGCGCCGCGCTGTGCAGTCCGCCCGTCGCCTCCGCGAACTCGTTCGCCAGCACGCTCGGCATGGTGTAGGCCGGCGAGAAGAGCGAGAGAGAGGTGGTGGGCGTGTTGCCGATCACCATCGTCACCGCCATCGTCTCCCCCAGCGCGCGCCCCAGGCCCAGGATCACCGCGCCCATGATCCCCGGCCGCGCGTAGCGAAGCACCGGACCGCGAATCGCCTCCCAGCGCGTTGCCCCGAGCGAATAGGCCGCCTCGCGCTGGGTGCGCGGCACCGCGAGCAGCACCTCGCGGGAGACGGCGGTGATGATGGGCAAGATCATGATCGCGAGAATCAACCCCGCTGCCAGCATCCCGATCCCATAGGGCGGGCCTTGAAAGAGCGGCAGAAACCCCAGGCACTTGCCCAACCACGCCTCCACCGGCCGCAGCGCGGGGGCGAGCACGAACAGGCCCCACAGCCCATAGACCACGCTCGGCACGGCGGCGAGCAGTTCCACCAGAAACGAGATCGGGTTCCGCAACCACGGCGGAGCGAGTTCGGCCAGAAACACTGCCGCGCCGAGGCTGATCGGGACCGCGATCAGCAGCGCCAGGGCGGAGGAGAACAGCGTCCCCCAGATGAAGGGCCAGGCCCCGAACACCTCGCGCACCGGGTCCCACACCGAGTTGGAGAGGAACCCCCAGCCGAAGGCCAGCAGCGCCGGACGCGCGGCCCGCGCCAGCACATAGCCGAGTAGCGCGAGGAGCGCAATCACGCCGAGCGCGACTAGCATCGTGCCCCACTTGAACGCGCGATCCTCCAGGTTGGCCCGGCCCAGCCAACCTCTGCGCCGCGACCGGTCGGTGCTCGCCACCGCGCTCATCTCACTGCTCCGACGTCAGCGGTTTGCCCTGAAACGTCAATCGCCGGATCACCTCTCGGTTGATCGCCACCACGCCCTCCGGCAGTGGTGCGTACCCCAGCGGCTCCGCGAACTGCTGCCCCTCTTTCATCGCCCACCCGAGGAACTTCGCCAGCGCCTCGCCCTTGGTCTGGTCCGACTGCTCTTGGTACACCAGGAGGTAAGTGAAACCCGAGATCGGGTAGGCCTCCGCCGCGGGGGAGTTGACGATGCTCACGCGCACGTCGGTCTTCATCTTCTCCACCGCTCCCCCGGCCGCGGCCGTGGTGCTCGCGACCGTCGGCGCCACGAACTTGCCCGCCGCGTTGCGCAACTCGGCATAGCTCAACCCGTTCTGTTTCGCATAGGTCAGCTCGACATAACCGATAGCCCCCGGCAACTGCTTCACCGTCCCCGCCACGCCCTCATTGCCTTTGCCGCCGACGCCGACGGGCCAGTTCACCGACTTGCCCGCGCCCACGGCCTTCGCCCACTCCGGGCTGACCGCGGTCAGGTAGTGAGTGAACAGATACGTCGTCCCGCTGCCATCCGAGCGATGCGCCACCGCGATCGCCAGGTCGGG
>CAZUGW010000198.1:4097-6434 GCA_964620055.1 uncultured bacterium | reverse complement strand
GTGCGGTCGGGGGTGAGGGCGCGGGTGGCGGCAAGGCGGACGAGTTTGCTCTGGTCCGTCGTTTGCGCGCGTTGCAGCGCGGCTTGGGGGGCGTCGCCGGGACAGGCCCCGAGCATACTTGCGGCGCGGCTGCGCACCTCGGAGACGGGGTCGGATTGCAGCGCCTCAATCAGCGCATCGCAGGCCGCCGGGCTGGCCAGCAATCCCGCAATCTCGACCGAAGTCAGGCGGTCATCCGTGGTGATGGACCTGAGTCCCCGCAGATAGCTGGCCGGGGAGTCGTGCCCTCGCAATGCGCGCGCCAGGGCGGACGCAGTGCGTGACTGGTCGTTCTCGCTGAATTGCCGGAGGGAGGCGAGGAGCGGTCCAAGGTCTTTCCACCCTTCCCCCGCGAAGTAGGAGGCGAGGGCGCGGGCGGAGCGTGGGGCGTCGAGCGCGCGGACCAGGGGCTCGAGGTCTCCCTCCGCCGCCATTTCAATCAGCGAGGCCGCGCCCGCCACGGACAGCGCACCCTGGCGGAGCAGTTCGGCCGGGTCGGGGGCTTCCGCCCAGGACTCACGCAGCGTCTCGAGGGCCGCGCTGGCGACCTCCCGCACGCGCGGGCTGGGATCGCTGAGACGCGCGTTGATCTCGGGCTGGTGTTTGCGCACCGACCGGCCCAGGCCGGCGAGGGCGTTGAGGGCGTTCACGCGCACCTGCTCCTCCGGGTCGGAGAGGGCCCGGACAAGCTCGGCGACGTACTCGACCGCGTTCGCCTTGCCCAGGAGCATGGCCACGCCGGCGCGGACGCGCGGGTCGGGGTTCTGGATCTCCAACACCAGCCGATCCTTCATCCCTTCCACCGAGAGCCGGGAGAGGCCGAGCAGCGCGAACTCGCGCACCTGCTGGGCCGGGTCGCGCAGGGCCTCCAGCAAGTGACGGCCGGATTCCGCGCCGCCGATGGCTCCGAGCAGGGTCATGGCGCGGGCGCGACGGGCCTCCTCCTTATCCTCCAGCGCATCCGCGAGCAGTCGGCGCGTCTGCGGGAAGCCGCAGCGGGGCAGCGCCTCGGAGGCGGCGCGGCGCACCGCGTCGTCGGAGTCGCCCAGCGCGAGCTTGATCAGCGCTTCGGCCGCGTCGCCGGAGTTGAACATCCCCAAGGACCCCGCGGCCTCTAGGCGGGCCTGTTCCTGCGGATCGGTGGCGGCGAGGAGGAGGGCGCGGTGGGACTCGGCGAGGCTGGCCTTCATATCGAAGTCGGCCGGCAGCGCCTCAATGCGCCAGGCCGAGCGCTGCTTCAGCACCTGATGCAGCCCGCGAATCGAGGCCAGGCGCACGGCGCGGTCGGGATCGGCCGCGGCGTGGGCGAGGGGGGTGAGCGCGCGGGCATCGCCCATCCGGGCGATGGAACTCGCGGCCTCGCCCCTCACGTTCGCGTCGGGGTCACCCAGCAGCGCGCCAACTGCGGTGACCGCGTTCGGGTCGTGGCTATAGCCCAGCGCGGCCGCGGCGCGGAGGCGGACCCAGTCATCGGCCGAGTCGAGCGTGTCGAAGAAGGGCTTGGTGACGCCGAGACTGGCGACCCGCGCCAGGAACTTGACGAAGAGATCGCTCCAGCCGTCGTACTCGGGTTCGGTGAGGGCGGACTCGACGTGGCCGGTGCGCTCCATGGCCGCGGCGAGCCGGGCTGCGACGGGCCGCGACAGATCGGTGAGGGCCTGCACCAGCTCGGGCCGGCTGCCATCGCAGAGGCGCGCGACGGAGTCAATCATCGCGGCGCGGGCCGGCTCGGAGGCGTCCTCGCGGCGACATTCCTCGGTGAGCGCGGCGACGATGGCGGCGGCGGCGCTCTCCACCCCGATCTCGGCGAGGGCGGTGGCGGCGGCCGCGCGAACCTCGGCCACGGGATCCTCCAGCAACTGGGTGATGGGCCCGGTGGCGACAGAGGCTTTGAGATTGCCCAGTGACTCGGCGGCGCGGGCGCGTAGCTCCGGCGTGGGGTCCTGCAGCAAGGGGATCAGCAACTCGATGGACTGCGCCCCTCCCATGGCGGCGAGCACTTCGGCGAGCGTGCGGCGCACGCGCGGGTTGCGGTCGCGAAGGGCGGAGGTGAGCGTGCCCATCGTCTCCTCCCCCATTCCCTCCATCGCCTGAATCCCCACGGCCAGCGGACGCAGGCCGGACTCCAGCATCTCGGCGAGGGCCAGCGCGCGGGCCTGAGCGCGGCCGGGCTGATCCTCGGGCAGGGCCTTCCCACCGGCCAGCTCAATCGCCGCGGTCACGGCCGGCGACAACGATCCCCAATCCTCTTTTTCGGCGGTCTCCTGGAGGCTGCGCATCTGGGTGTCGAGGACCACG
>CAZUGW010000198.1:0-4087 GCA_964620055.1 uncultured bacterium | reverse complement strand
CGCGCGGCGTCCATGCGCACTTCGACCCGCGCGTCGGCCAGCAGCGCCAGCACCTGCCGGATGAACCACACGGTGATGGCCTGGTTCGGAGGCGCGGAGCCCGGCTGCGTAGAGAGAAGGTCCTGTCGCAGCAGCTTGGCGAGAGCGGAGCGGTCTTTGGACGGCAGGAGGCGGGACTTCTCCAGGGCGTCAATGCGGGTCGCCGGGTCGGTGGCGCGCAGTAGAGTGACGAGGTTGCGGAGACGCCGTTTCCGCTCCCCGCCGGTCAGGTCCAGCGCGGGGAGGCCGAGCGCCACCGCGACCAGCGCGGGGAACCAGGCGCTGGGCAGAAGTGTCGTCATTTGGTGAGCACTTTCTTACCGCCGTCTCCCGGTATCGGGGTCTCCTCGGGACGCCGTAGCTACACATACAGATACCATGCTGGGGGTCAAGGATGCAACCTCGCGCTGGGAACAAGTTACCTTCCGTGAAGACACTGCAAACATGGCGCTAGGAAGCAGGGAGTGCCTGCGGGCGGCCGGGCCGCCCCTGGCGCGGCAGATGTCTCCCCTCGGCGCAGGGGGGTGCAAGGAGCGCGCATTAGACGGCGGCAGGGAGTGATAGACTAAGACGTGTCCCCACGGTAGCACAGATTCGGCCCGGCCCGTCGCAGAAATGACCGGGTCGCGGAGGTGGCGGAGACGAGGAGTTAGGTATGGCCGGCGACAAGCGCGGAGGGCCTGGGCGACGCACCAGCGTCAGAGCGCTGGTGCTGCGGTTGCTGCTGGTGATCGCGGCGTTGGCGCTGCTCCAGGCGACCATCTACTACCGGCACTATCGGATCGTCAAGGCCAAGACGCACCAGATGAACCTGGAGTTGGCGCGCGCGGTGGCGGCGGCGTTCGACGATCTGATCGCGTCCATCCACCGGGTCGAGGCCGCAGTCGGGTATGGGTTGACCTCCGGCGCACCGATGACCCATGACCAGCAGATGCGTCTGCTGCGCAGGATCTCGGACACGTTCCCCAGAGTTCGCGACATCGCGTGGATCAATGCCCAAGGTCGCGTGGAGGCCTCGAGCGCACCCGAGTTAGTGGGACGCGACGTCAGCAGCATCCCGTGGTTCCGGGAGATACTGAAAGGAAACGATACACTAGTAAGCAACACGGTCAGGAAAGCGGAGGCGGACGAGGATTTCTTCACCGCCGCGCGCGGGATTCGCGATGACCGGGGAAGGCTGCTCGGGGTAGTGGTGGCGGAGATCTCCACCGCGGTGATCGGGGATTGGTTTGCTATCAAGCGCATTCCGGTGGGGGCGTTCAAGGTCGTTGACAGCAGCGGCTGGTTGGTCTACCGGGCGGACCGGACGCCGGTACCCTACGAGCATCGGGATTGGGGGAACGAGCATCCGCTGGTACGGGAGGCGTTGCGGGGGCGCGAGATGACGGGGGAGCAGCGCTCTTCGCTCGATGGGCGAAGGGAGTTGGTAGCAGAGGAGCCGGTCCCGGGGCTGGGGTGGGTGGTGGAGGCGTCCCGCGACGAGAGGGAAGTGTGGGATGGAGTCCGGGCCGGGATGGCGGCCGATCTGGCGATCGTGGTGTTGATCGCGGTGGCCGCGGCGCTGGCGGCCCTGCATACGGTGAGGCGAATCACCACTCCGCTGGCGGGGCTGAAGCGCCATGCCGCGGAGGTGGCAAAGGGGAATCTGGAGCATCGGGTGGAGGCGGCGGACACGGCGGAACTGGCGGAGGTAGGGGAAGCGTTCAATCGGATGACGGAGGAGGCGCAGGCGCGCGAGCACGAGCGGGAGTTGCGGCTGGAGGCGGAGCGGGAGCGCGCGGCGCTGGCGGAAGGCCTGGCGGAGGAGATCTCGCACCAGGTCAGGAACAACCTTGCGATGGTCAGCGGGCTGCTTCAGATGCAACTCTTGAAGTATCGCGGCACGACGGTCGAGCCGCTGCTGCGGGCGGCCGTCGTGCGCATTCAGTCATTCGCGGACATTCACGAGGAGATGCACGCGGCCCGGTCCACGGAGCTCGACCTGCTCAGCGCGCTGCGGCGCATTGCGACGTCGGTGAGCAGGAGGTACGGCGAGGGGGCGAGACCGGTCATCTCAGTAGAGGGCGATCCCGTGCGGTATGACGCGCGCATCGTCACGAATCTCGCGATTGCGGCGGGCGAACTGATGACCAACGCCGTGAAGTACGGCGGTCCCAGCGCGAACGGGCAGGTGGAGGTGAAGGTGAACTGCGCCGCGGCCGGTGGGGAGCTGCGCCTCTCGGTGTGGAACTCGGAACATCCCGTGCCCCCGGACTTCGACCCCGCGAAGCAGGGCGCGATGGGGCTCCAGATCGTGTGGGACCTGGCGGTCTCACGATATGGAGGCACGTTCACGCTGACGCCGAGCGAGGGGGGAAGCCTGGCGGAGATTCGGATCAGCGAGGTGGCGTTGCGGGAGAAGACATAGCGCGCAACCGGGAGGAACCAGGCGCAGGACCGTGGAACTGAGGGGGGATGCTGGCTCGGATTGATAGCTGCGCGGTGCTGGGGATAGACGCCCACCTCGTGAGGGTCGAGGTGGACGTCGGCTCCGGCCAAACCAAGACCATCATCGTCGGCCTCCCCGACAAGGCGGTGCAGGAGGCGGGCGAGCGCGTCGCGTCGGCCATCCGCAACACCAACTTCTCCTTCCCAGGGCATCGCGTCACCATCAACCTCGCCCCGGCCGATATCCGCAAGGAAGGGCCGGTGTTCGATCTTCCCATGGCCCTGGGCGTGCTCGCCGCCACCGAGCAGATCGTGGGCGAAGACATGGCCGACATGGTAGCCGTTGGCGAGCTCTCCTTGGACGGCTCGGTGCGGCCCACGTCGGGAGTGCTGCCGATCGCGCTGGCCGCCAGAGAGGCGGGGCGCAAGGCGCTGATCTGTCCCGCCGACAACGTGGCCGAGGCGACGGTGGTGGAGGGGCTGAACGTCTATCCCGTGCGCACGCTCTGGGAGGCGGCGGAGGTGCTCGCCTACCCCGAGCAGCGGAAGCCCGCGCCCTCCTCGGCGGGCGACTGGATGCTGGAGGAGCCGGAGTATCCGGAGGATTTCTCCGAGGTGAAGGGCCAGCCGCACGTGAAGCGCGCACTCGAGGTCGCCGCGGCCGGCGGGCACAATGTGATAATGGTGGGTCCCCCGGGGTCGGGAAAGACGATGCTGGCAAGGCGCTTGCCGACCATCCTGCCGCCGCTGACCACGGAGGAAGCGCTGGAGGTCACGAAGATCTACAGCATCTCCGGCAACCTTCCTAAGGGCGTAGGGCTGATCACCAAGCGGCCGTTCCGCTCGCCGCATCACACCGTGTCGACGGCCGGCCTGGCCGGGGGTGGGGCGGTGCCGAAGCCCGGCGAGGTGTCCTTGGCGCACTATGGGGTGCTGTTCCTGGACGAGCTGCCGGAGTTCAGTCGGGACGCGCTGGAGGTGCTACGGCAGCCGTTGGAAGATGGCTTCGTGAACGTCAGCCGCGTCGCGGGGAGCGCCAACTTCCCGGCGCGGATGATGCTGGTGGGGGCGCTCAACCCCTGCCCCTGCGGATATTACATGGACGCGACCAAGGCCTGCACGTGCTCGCCCGGGAAGATCCGCGGCTACCTCCAACGCATCTCCGGGCCGCTGCTGGATCGGCTGGATATCCATATCGAAGTGCCGCGTTTGGCGCGAGACGAACTGCTAATGACGAGCACGGACGGGGAGAGCTCGCGCGCGGTGAGAGATCGCGTGCGCCGGGCGCGGGAGGTGCAGACGCAGCGGTTCGCGGGGACGGATATCTTCTGCAACGCGCACATGCGGCCGCGGGACCTGAGGAAACACTGCGCGCTCAATGAAGAGGTGAAGAAGTTCCTCAGCGGGGCGATTGACCAACTCGGCCTCTCCGCCCGCGCCTTCGACCGGATCGTCAAGCTCAGCCGCACCATCGCCGACCTCGACGGGGATGAGAGCATTGGCTACGAACATGTGGCCGAGGCGATGCAGTACCGGGGGCTGGATCGTAAGCTGTGGGCGTAGGCGCCTCAAGGAGGACGGTGATGCGGTGCCGAGCCAGGACGCGGCGTACCGCGGCCTC